>CAYFRY010000114.1:0-1842 GCA_964345665.1 uncultured Oscillospiraceae bacterium | reverse complement strand
AAGAAAAGTCTTCGGAGAGTGATTCTAAGTTCTAAACCGGGCTAAGGCCTCACCCATTCGCAAACGTTGATCTTGTAAGGCTAGAGCGTCTACCTGGTTTTCGCGAAATAATAATATGACAGTAGAGCCGAATTGGAAATAACCCAGTTCGGCTCCTTTTTGCCAATAGGAGAGATCGTGACAAATGATGGAGTTGACATTGGTTGCGCCCACAAAAATTGCGGCGGCACCATTTTCCAACAGATGAATAACACGGTAATTCGTGCAAAGTGGCCTGGGTCCATGCAGTAATCCTGCCTCATTAACGGGCCAAGAGGTCTTGCCCAGCGTGTAACGTTCCATACATTCGTTGGAAAGAGGCGCATGAATCCGGTGGTAGTCTGCAGGGCTGAGATAGAGAACAAAGATATGGCCCTTTTCGAAATCTTCCGCTAGGTTCTTTGAACCGAGAAGTTCTTCCAGAGACATGGTTTGGCCCTTTATAGTAAATTCGGCATCTGCTGTGATGGACGAAGAAAGCTCCAGCTTACAATCGACAGGTGAAACGATGATGTCTTCGTCAGGGTGAATGGGTCTTGCTTCTGTTTGCAATTCTCGGATGAAAAAATCGTTTAAACTGACGAATTCATTGAGCGGTTTCCGAACCTCATCTAAGGAAATCTTGAATTTCCGAACATAAAAAGGAATAAAACGTCTGCTTAATTTCCCGTTGGCAAAAATACGCAGTAAATAATTGATAAGTCTGCGATTACATATCCATATGAGAGCTTTAAAAAAGATAGTATTCATTTGTGGTATTATACCTCATCAATAAGTGCTTTTGGGGTATACTTTTAGGGTATACTGATAGAAGAGATGAAGAAAAGGGGAAGAATGATGTCTGAAAAAGGTACGTCTAAAACGGTAGATTTAAACGAAGCGCAGCAGCTTCCTCTAAATGAAAGTTTAGCTCTTGAGTCCAATGATGAGTGTGGATTTTTACATCGTAACATTGCTAATTTTTTAACGCTGCTCAACGTGATTTTCGGTACGCTTTCAATTATTGTCTCCATCAACGGGCGTTATCGCTGGGCGCTTGCTCTGATTCTTTTGGCTTCGGTGGCGGATCGTTACGATGGTTGGGTAGCCAGACGTCTCGGCACTTCATCTGAAATGGGAGTTCAGCTTGACTCTTTGGGTGATAGCATCAGCTTTGGGGTTGCTCCGGCTCTCCTTATTTATATGAGTTTGTTTAAACCCATGCAACCGGGTGTGTTAAAAATTGCTTTGACCGTCTGTGTTGTAATTTACATCATCTGCGGCGTCTTTCGTTTGGCGCGCTACAATATCAAAGGTTTGGATGAGGGATATTTTGAAGGGATGCCCATCACGATTGCCGGTATGACACTGGCTTTTCTGACGCTTTTAAGTCGCGAGCTTTCGCTCTTGGTCTATGGTTTTCTGCTACTGCTCTTGGCGGTCCTGATGGTGTCGAAGTTTCGCATTCGGAAGCGCTGAGTCCGGTTTTTTCTTTCCAATCCTTGTATCGGAATGATTCGGCCTTATTACGTAATTTTGTTTGACACAAGGTAATCCCAAAAGGTATTATGTTGAGCGTTAGTCAGCTTATTTTTTGGAGAGATGGTCGAGCTGGTTTAAGGCACCGGTCTTGAAAACCGGCGAGGTGCAAGCCTCCGCGGGTTCGAATCCCGCTCTCTCCGCCATAACACACTGAAAGCCCCTGTTTATGGGGCTTTTAACTTTTATTGTAGGCTTCAGCCTCGTTTCGGAGCGAAGCGAACGAAACCAAAAACCACCTGCTATGCAGGTGGAGAAGGAGCTTGAGCTTCAAGAAGCAAAACC
>CAYFRY010000113.1:373-5052 GCA_964345665.1 uncultured Oscillospiraceae bacterium | reverse complement strand
AACACTCATCCTAATTCCCTCCACTACACAACTCGACTTCTTCTGCTATATAATAGGAGAAATGAGAACCGTAAAAAAGCCCCAGAACAAGGAGATAACAAAATGAACCCCTACCCGAAAATTCGCCGTGTACAACCGAGCGACGCCGCAGAATTGCTGCACTTCCTTTCAAAAGTGGGAAAAGAAAGTGACATGCTATTAGTGGGGCCCGAAGGTCCGCGCTTCAATTTGGAACAAGAAACAGCCTTTCTAAGCCAATTGCAGGACAATAAACTCCAAATTTTCCTCGTCGCTGAAGTCAAAGGCCGAATCGTCGCAAGGTCGCAATTGACCGCCAATGAACGTGAACGCATTGCTCACTGGGGACGACTGAGCATTACCGTCGCTAAAGACTATTGGCGCCAAGGTATCGCCGGCCGCATGATGGAAGAGATGCTGGGTTTTGCCAAAACACTCCGTTTACATGCGATTACTTTAGAAGTGCGCACGGATAACGTCGCCGCCATCAAACTTTACGAAAAATTCGGCTTTCAGACTTGGGGAACCTTTAAGGATTTCTTTTGTATTGAGGGATGTTACTACGACGCCTATTACATGAATTTATATTTAAATTAAGAGGAGTTCACTTTTGGACCGAAGTAAACCATTTCGCATTTCTCTGATTTCATTAGCTTCGCAGTACATTCACTCGGAGTTGGCTGTCTGGTACCTGAAGGAGGCCATAGAAAAGAGCCCTGAAGCCTCAACACGCTACTCGGTCACCGTCGTGGAAGGAACGGTGAACGAATCTGCGGACAGGCTCTTCGAACGTATCCTTGCCTCCTCTCCCCAATTCCTGGGTTTTTCAACCTACATCTGGAACATCCGTGTCGTAGAAATGCTGCTTCCACGCCTGCGCGCGGCTTTGCCCGACTGTTTTATCGTTTTGGGAGGGCCGGAAGTCAGCCATAATGCGAAAGAAATTTTAAAGCGATGTCCGGAAGTGGATTTTGTCATCTCCGGCGAAGGCGAAGAGCCTATTGCTCGTTTGGTCGAACGATTAAGCAAGGGTCAAAAACAAGCCGAATTTTATGACTTCAATCCTGAATATCTCCCCGGCCTCTGTTTTAGAACAAGTGAAGGGACACACCTTTCCGAAGCCTTCGTACACAAGAACATCCCTTACTCGCCTTACAGCGAGACTTACAAGCAAGCGCTCAAGGGACGTATTGCTTATATCGAAACCAGCCGGGGTTGCCCTTATCGCTGTGCGTTTTGTCTCTCGGGACGTGCGGGTGACCTACGCGAGTTGCCATTAGACAAAGCTTTTGAAGAAATCGTAAAGCTGGCTAATACGGGAGCTAAGACCATCAAATTTGTGGATCGCACCTTCAATGTGAATCGAGCCCGAGCCGCTAAGATTCTGCGTTTTTTGGCCAAAGAAAGCGGGCATTCCTTTCCTGAAGGCCTTCGTTTTCATTTCGAGATTGCGGGAGATTTGATCGACACGGAACTGATTGAAACCGTGTCTTGCGCGCCGGCCGGACTTTTTCAGTTTGAAATCGGCCTTCAATCCATGCACGAGGAAAGCTTACGCCGAGTCAGAAGACAGACGGACATGGCGCTACTCACCAAGCAGGTACAGACATTAATAAACTGCGGAAAGGCGCACATCCATTTGGACTTAATCGCGGGCCTTCCGACTGAAGACCTGCTTCGTTTTGCCCAAAGTTTTAACAAAGCCTATGCGTTTTATCCGCACAATTTACAGCTCGGTTTTTTAAAACTGATACACGGCTCTGCGATGCGTGAGGACAGCGATGAATTCCCCTGCCGCTTCGACACAGAGCCGCCCTATGAAGTCATCGAAACACCTTGGATGAGTCCTTCCGACTTTGAGACTCTACACGAAGTCGAGTTAGGATTGGCCAAGCTCTACAACAGTGGCCGATTTGTACAAACTTTACGTTATCTCTCTGAAGATTGTAAGATCGATGCGTTTGAGTTTTATCTGCAAATGGGGCGTCGAATAATCAAAGCAGAACGGGAACAGGGCGCTGTCCTAAGTTTAGAAGGGCTGATTGAAGTCTTTTTTAAAGAGCTGTGCGAGAGCTATCCCGGGCAGGTAGCCGTCCTGAGGGATTTAATGGTCATCGACCGTATCACCTCAACAGCTACACGCTATATTCCGCCTTGTTTACGTCTGCCCGATGAACGTCTGAAAAAAATAAGGAAACGCCTTTTATCCCATTTTTTACCCAAAGGAACCGGAGAGTTCGCCTTTGCCCTGCTCTACAACGGTCCTGTAACGCAGGTCATTTTCAGCGACTTTGGCTCACGTCATCCGGTAAGCGGACAGAATGCCTATCGAATTGTGGATTTAGACGAGCATTTTTTTGACCGCCGCTGAAGCGTTCAGTGATTAATGCGGCGAATTCTGCGCTTCAAATAGAACCATAAAATGTGGAGACGTTTGCGGAAATACTTCGCTTTGAAAAACAGAGTCTTCGCCTGTTCTCGCAGAAAAGCTCGATAGCCTTCATCGTCCTCAGCGGGGCGGATGCGGCGTGCGAAAATAAAAGTCGCCAAGCCTCTGAAAAGAAAGGATAGGCTAAGTGTAACTTGAAAAGGAATGACAGGCTGACCTCCGAAAAAGGTCCAATTCAAACGTGCCAGAGGCTCTTCCAGGTGCTGCATCAGCTGACCGCCGATCAGAACGCCCGGTACCGTCGCCAAAATCGCTTGTGTGATGCCTTTGGCCACTAAATAATTGGGACGCTTGTCTTCAGGAGCCAGAAAAATGCTCATGGTATAGACATTCATATCCACCCCGACAAAAAAAATGCCGGACAAAAAGTTAACCAGACCGATCAGGTAGAGGCGTGTCGGGCAGACGAAAAGATAAATCACGGGTAAAAATGTCGCTACCGAAGCGCTCAGCAGAAGAACACTGCGATTACCGTAGCGATCCGACAATCGACCCATTCCTTTGGCAAAAAGCACGGTCCCGACGGATTTCACCCCGATCCCGAGCAGGTTTTGAAGGCCGAGCGAGAGCTTCAGATAATCATTCATGTGCACGTTAAAGTAAGGCTGCGGGATGCCTACACCGAAGTACCATAAAAGCACAAAGGCCAGATACGTTCGGTAATTCTTATCACTGTAAGGAGACAGAAGGTCTCTGAATGGAGGCTTTTGATTCCTTTCCTTCTCCTCCTGCTCAGGAGAGAAACTCGTTTCTTGCGAGGGCACACTGACAGGTAAAAATAAAATCAGTTCAATAAAACCGAAAAGGGCGGCAAAGAAAAAATAGAGGACATACTGATACTTCGAGTTCGACAGAGGCGCCGAAACCAAAATCAAGACCAACGTAAAAAAGATAGTCGCCAAGGTAGAGTAGGTTTGACGACTGGTTAAATAACGCCCTCGGCAAGGATAAGGAATCGTCAGTCCCAGCCAGGTATTCAAACTTAAATCCGCCACCCATTGAGCAATAGAGGCAATGCTCATGACGCCCAGAACAATATAGGACGCACGACTCATCACCAGTGCACCGCTACCGACCAGAAAGGCCAAAAAGGACATCACAACAAAAGACAGGCGCACAATAAAAGAGGGCAAGAGGTAAAGCCACCTCATACCCTTACTACGTCTGAACCATAAGGAAAAGGGAACCTGAATTAAGACGGCCAGCTGAGGAAGCGCCATGATCAAGCCGATCATGCTGTCACTCATATGCAATTCATCTTTATAAAAGGCCGTTAAAATGGGGTTTGCGGCAGGAAAACCGGTGATGGTAACGAAAGCAATTCCGATGGCCGTACTCAGCGAGATGTACTTTAAATCGCGCTTCGTCTTATGAGGCATCAGCACCCCGTATGCGGAAACTAAATCCTCCTCACTCTCGACTTTCGGTCGAGGCTTCCAAGGGAACTTCAATCTAGGCATCTTCATAACTCTCTTTACAGCTCTTCGTCCTGGCCATTATCCAATATTTTTTTCATGCTCGGTACGGCCACAAAGGCCAGAGCCGTGTTGAGCATTATCGCCAGCGCGACCACCATGAGGCACATCCCCAAACTCACTCCGAAATTCACCATGAGCAGTAAGAACACAAAGCCAAACACACTCGGCGATAAAAACATCGAACTGATCATGAGCAACAAAAGCGAGTTGAGCCCCTTTTCCGGCCTTCCTACCACGCTGTAGGTCAACAAGTAAGCGGAGGTCACCGCCATATTTGAGCTCAACAGCATAAGCAATAGAAGCAAGGCAAGAAAGAGATTTAGCCTCGCCACAAAGACCAGTATGCCAAAAGCAGGCAAAATATCAAGCAGCATAAAGAGCAAATCCGAAATTTGTCCATAGAAGCTGCGTCCAAAAGCGGAAATGGGATAAAGAAAAAAGTAAGCCTGATTCAGTTCTTGTGAAATCGGAGTCAGGGCACTGAAAATAAAGCGCAGGAACAAATAAACGCCCACAAAAATAACCGGGAGCCACTTTGCCTCTGTCGCTGTTTTCATTTGAATATAAATGAGAATCAAAGCTATGGCGAGGTAGAGAGCAAAACCCCAACCGATAAAAAAGCGTCTTTTTCTCCTGTTCTCAAGCAGCTGTCTATAGAAAAGCGTACTGGCTCCAAAACCACCGGCCAGACCGGTGAAGCGGACCTTGGGCGCCTTGGATTTCGCACCCAGGGC
>CAYFRY010000113.1:0-363 GCA_964345665.1 uncultured Oscillospiraceae bacterium | reverse complement strand
CGTAAACACGCGAAAATATTGGGCATCTTCATAAAAATCAACAGGTTTTTGGTAGACGAAATAAAAAGTTGCGGGAATAGACGCCATTAAAAGCAGCAGACAAAGCCAGTGCTCCCCATGCATACCGAGCAAAAGGCCCTCACAGACCACGCCAAGCCATCCCGCCAAGGGGAAATAGCGCAGCCAAGGCCGACTTAGCCATAGCCCTATCCCCTCATCCGGACTACCGGCTCGGATATAAACATAAAGCGCCGAGAGCAAACATAAAAGCCCACAAAGCCAAGCATAAGCCACTCCGATTTGCTTACCGTATCGAAAGCGTTCACTGAGGACGTAAAAGACAATGCGCACGAGAGCGGAAAG
>CAYFRY010000112.1:0-5096 GCA_964345665.1 uncultured Oscillospiraceae bacterium | reverse complement strand
AAGCTTGAAAAGCTTCCGCTTAAGTGTTTTGTGGATGCTTCTCCGACTTTGGCTACGTCCGGAGCGGGACAAGAAGATAAGTGTTCGGAAGCCGTTTTTTTCGCGTCTGTCAAGTTTGTAGGTTCTGATGACAACGAGATTCCTTTTCAAGCGGTGGAAGAACAGCTTGGCTGCGCTTTAGCTGAAGAACTTAAGGCCAAGAGCCTGGCCCTTTTCAAAGCGGCAGCCTATTATGCACGAGGTAAAGACCTTTTTATTACAGAAGCCGAGTTTGAATTCGGTCTAATCAACGGAGGGCTTTGTGTTTGCAATTCTATGCTGACTCCCGATACGGTACGTTATTATGACGCCAAGACTTATGAGCCCGGACGTTCTCAGAGCAGTTTTGAGAAACATTTTTTAAGAGATTATTTAGAAGAGATAGCTTGGGATAAAAAGGAACCGGCACCCGAGTTGGTTGCCTTTATTATGGTCCAAACCGCCGCTAGGTACAAAGAGATCTTTGAGCGATTGACCGGCCTAAGTTTTAAAGAATACAAAAAGCAGGTGACAAAATGATTATTTTTCCGGCCATTGATTTATTGGATGGACGCTGTGTGAGGCTCTATCAAGGGAACTACAATGCTGAAACGGTTTATTCCGAAGATCCTCTGGAGCAAGTGAAGATTTTCGAGGCTCAGGGAGCCGATTATTTACATGTGGTTGATCTTAATGCCGCTCGTTCCGGTGGGCAAGAAAATCTGGCTATTATCGAAAATATTTGTGCACGGACCAAGCTGAAGGTTCAGACCGGTGGCGGTCTTCGCAACATGACCGCCTTGGACGATCGTTTTGCAGTCGGTGTTTGGCGTTGTGTTATCGGAACAGCCGCGATAACGGATCCCGGCTTTACGCAAGAGGCCCTGCGCATATATGGTCAGAAAATTGCTGTCGGCGCAGACTGTCAGGGGGATAAAATTGCCGTGCACGGTTGGACAACTGTGACGGAAGTAGATTTAGCAAGTTTTGTGCGTGATTTGTATCAAATGGGTTGTCGCCATTTGATTTATACGGACATCAGCCGAGACGGTGCATTAAGCGGCCCTAATTTTGAAGTGGCTAAGAGTTTACATGAAACCAGTGGCATGCAGATTATTCTTTCAGGCGGTATTGCGCATGAGAGTGATATTGTGACCGCCGAACACATGGGTTTTGCCGCAGTAATTACCGGTAAGGCGCTTTATGAAAACCGTGTGGATTTAGAAAAGTGCCTGCGTTACATCAAACGTTTGGAGCAAGCTCATGTTAGATAGAAATGAATCACTGCTTATATGGGAGAAGCTTAAAAAGAACCAAGAGGGCTGGGTGGTGGCTATTGTTCAGGATGAGAGTGCTCATGTTCTGATGCAAGCCTTTCAAAATCGGGATGCCTTCATCCGATCTTTAGAAAGCGACTTGATGTATTATTACAGCAGGAGCAGGAATTGCCTTTGGTTAAAGGGTGAAAGTTCCGGCCACTATCAACATATTAAGGATGTTGCTGTGGACTGTGATGCCGACACCTTGCTTTATACGGTCAGGCAAGAGGGAGCAGCCTGCCACACCGGTGCCTACAGCTGTTTTTATCGGAGTTTATCAGAACTATAAGGAGAATTGAAATGAGTCAAATCGGTAGCATAATGGACGAATTGTATGAGGTTTGTACGGATCGTAAATCCAATCCGAAAACCGGTTCTTATACCAATTATTTACTTGAGAAAGGTATTGACAAGATTTGTAAAAAAATCGGGGAAGAAGCGACAGAGGTCGTGATCGCGGCCAAAAACAACGATGCCGAGGAGTTGACTTATGAGCTGGCGGATCTTTATTATCACCTAATTGTCCTGATGGTTCAGCAGGGCATTGACTTGGATACCCTTTTGGCCGAATTGAAAAAACGCAGACCTTCTTAATAACGGGTAAGCAGGGATTTATTCGATTTGTTTTCGCCATTCTGTCGGACTCATGCCGTAATAGTCTTTGAAGGCCCGACTGAAATTTAAAGGGTTTTTGTAACCTACCTGTGGTGCGATTTCCTTTACGGAGTCATCACTGTGGAGCAAAAGCTCTTCAGCCTTGCGCATGCGACAGTTCATCAAATAATCCTGAGGGCTTACGGCCATTCTTGCCTTAAACATTCGACTGAAATAACTTCTTGACAAGCCTACCTGCATGGCTAAGTCTTCTATACTGATATTTTCCGCAAAATGTTCCTCTATATATCGAAGCGTATTTTGAATGGAGAGATTCTTTTTTGTCACGCTACTTTGTTTCTCAATGATTTTGGCTGAACCGTAGGAAAAACAATCTAAAAACAGATAGGCTAAGCCTGTCAACTCGAAAATATTGCTCGATTTACAAAAGCTGATTTTCAGCATGAGTTCGCTTATTCGTTTCAGAGTATCCTCATCTTTAGGAATATAAATAGGATCATTCAGTCCCAGGCCTGAAATGCTGAGCGCATGATTGGCGCTGGGTCCGCTGAATTCTACCCAAGCATAAGACCAAGGATTATTTTTATTGGCAAAATAAGTACAAATCTGTTCCGGGTGAATTAAGAAACCTTGTCCTTCTTCAACTTTAACTGGGAAAACCTGGCCGTCAATTTGATATTCCAAAGTACCTTCTCCTTCCAAAACAAAGTGGAACAGGTAATGATTCCATTTGTGTGGGCCGAAACGGTGTAAAGGTGAGCAGTCTTGGTAACCGTACCTGCACCAACAAAGTTACGCTGTTCGGATGCCGTTGGCGTTTGACGTCTGTAATCTGGCGTGTTAAACTACCAAGGCTGTTTAATTGCTTATTTTAGCAATGACAGTGAATCTTATGTCCTCGCTCTGCCCTAGGAGGTAGAGTCGTTAGTCCAAGAGGAGGTGAACCGAAATTGACTAGAGAATATGAAATGTTGTACATCATGAGTCCTGCTCTCAGTGATGAAGACCTTGCGGCGGCACAAGAACGCATCAATGCACTTGTCGCTTCTGTCGGTACCGTTACTGATGTTGAGGCTTGGGGTCGTAAGCGTTTGGCTTATGAGATTGAAGACCACAAAGAAGGCGTCTTTACTCTTATCCACTTCAGCGCGACACCTGAGGCGCCCAGAGAAGTTGAGCGCGTCATGAGCATTACAGAAGGCGTTTTACGTTATCTCGTCATTCGTAAAGGTGAATAAGCCCCAGCGAAGACGAACCGTTAAAGGAGCAAGCACTCATGAATAAAGTGATTTTGATGGGTCGTCTGACCCGTGACCCGGAATTGCGCACTACTCAGAACAATACCAGTTTCTGTCAGTTTACCGTTGCCGTTGATCGCAGGTATAAAAGTGCCAGCGGCGAACGTCAAGCGGACTTTATAAACTGTATGGCTTGGAGACAAACTGCAGAATTTATCACTCGCTATTTTAATAAGGGTGCCAGGATCGCAGTAGTCGGCAGCATTCAAACCAGTTCTTGGGACGATAACGAAGGAAAAAGACAATACAAAACGGAAGTCGTTGTGGATGAAGCGTACTTTACAGAAAGCAAGGGCAGTGGTGATAGCCAAGCCGGTTCGTACCAAAACTTCGGACAGGCCCCTGCAACTAAAGCACGCAGCACCTTCAGTGATGAGTTTGTCCCGGCACCGGATGACACGGTTTTGCCCTTTGACGTTTAATAGGTCCTCGGACCTGACTATTATTTGAAAGGAGAACAGCAAGATGGCTGATAATAGAGGCGGCAATTATGGTGACCGCGAAGGTGGCAGAGGCATGCGTATGCGTCGTTCCAGAAGAAAAGTATGCGCTTTCTGTGCCGATAAGGTTGAAATAATTGACTATAAAGACGTTCCGCGTTTGAAAAAATTTGTTTCCGAGAGAGGAAAGATTTTACCCAAGCGTATGAGCGGTACTTGCGCGAAACACCAGCGTGAATTGACCACTGCGATTAAACGTGCTCGTCACTTGGCTCTGATGCCTTATACGGGTGAATGAGGATTAGTTCATAAATTAAGATTAATTCATGAAGAGTGGAGGTTCGGAAGCCGGAGGCAACCGAACCTTTTTCGTGCTAAAATAGGCGTATTAGTTTTGAAGGAGAAACGCGAATGAAAGTCATTTTATTGGAAAATGTCAAAACCTTGGGAAAAGAAGACGATATTGTTGAGGTCAGCGACGGTTATGCTCGCAATTTTCTCTTTCGTCGTAAATTGGCTTTAGAGGCTACTCCACAAAATTTACATGATGTGAAACAAAGAAAGATGAGTCAGGCCGCTAAAGCTAAACGTGAATTGGAAGCTGCGCAGTCACTCGCCTCTGACTTAGACGGAAAGAGTTTTGTTTTGGAAATGAAAGCCGGAGAGGGCGGTAGACTTTATGGGGCCGTGACCGCAATGGATGTTGCGGCTTGTCTTAAAAAAGAAGGCTTTTCGGTAGATAAACGAAACATTACGTTAAAGACAGCCATTAAAAATGTCGGTAGTTTTACGGCGGATTTGAAATTACATAATGAGGTTTCTGTTTCCGTTACAATCCATGTTAAAGAAAAGGCCTAAACTGTGGCAGCGATGCGAGAAATTCCTCACGATACAACGATGGAAAGAAGCACTTTAGGTGCTGCTTTACAGAGCCCGGAGTGGTTCTCTAAAATTGTGTCTGTTTTACCTACGGCAGAAGCTTTTTATGAGCCTCTTCATCGCGATGTTTACCAAGCAATGCTGGAATTAGACACAGAGCGTATGCCCGTCAATCCGGCTACGGTGAGCTCAAAACTAAGCGGGAACAGGGCTTTTGTCAATGCAGGTGAGATTCTTTTTCTGAATCGTTTGATTGACGAGACCAATTTCCCGGGTAGCGCCGAAGTTTATGCCAGAGAGGTACTCAATAAATCGGTGCTGAGAAAAATTATTCTGGTGGCCGATGAAATCAAGAGCCTTTGTATCGAGAAGGAAGCTAAGCCTGAAGCGGTTCTTTCTGTATCGACAAGAAAATTGTTCGATCTGAATGACAGCAATCGTTTGGGTAATCTGGAGAGTATTTCCAGCATCCTTCATAGAACTATTAATGAGATGGAAAGACAGTCCAAAGATGACGGCAGCTCAAG
>CAYFRY010000111.1:4077-5129 GCA_964345665.1 uncultured Oscillospiraceae bacterium | reverse complement strand
AATATAGCCACTGGAATCTGTCTTGATATAGATAGCGCCTTTCAAGAGTTTTTCATCGATGATTCTAAGACCCTCTTGTAGACGGCTCAACTCTTCATCTTCAAAAACAATCGCTTCCAATTCCAAATTTCGGCTGTAAATCAGAGCATCCAAGGAATTCTGATGAGACTCACCGTGCTTTACTTCTTGAAGGCTACTGGCTTTACGAAGTTCATTTATAAGCGAAATCATTCGAGTGTCCGCATCGGCAAATATCTGATTCGAATTCTTCCCTTGCCCCTGAGCGATTAACTCCAAGCGCCTCTTGGCAATCAGATTAACGACATCTTTCCACTGTTTATAAGTTTCTTCCATACCGGAAGACAAAACGATGGCCACTTTTTCACCGCGTGCTACTTTTGTACCCTCCGGTTGTAAGGGGCGGATAATGCCCTCTATACCCGAAGCATAGATGACTTCATCTCGCACAATAACACCTTGCGCTTCAAAACTTTCATCCACAACATCTTCACTTAAAAATTGTAAAATAGGTTGTTTGTTTTTTCTTTGCATCAAAAGCTCAACCACGCCGATAGTTAAAGCCATAACAAGAACAACACTGAGGACAAGGACCAAAGAGCGCACGCGTGTACGCTTCCTTTCAATAGCTTCCAATCGGGCAAAAGCGGACTCTTTAAACTCATGGCTGCTGATTTCTCCTCCCACCTTGATGTTTAAATGCTTTTTAGGTGTAAAGAATGAAACTTTTCTTTTCGGATTGCCTTGCCCTAACTTTTGATCGTCCATGCTCTGCCTTTCCACAGTGTTTAATTTATTTATTATAGACTAAATTGAGACTTAACGGCTAATAGTGCGGCGAGTTTTACTTGCTCAAAAGTCAAGCCGCCTTGTAGATAGGCACGAAAAGGAGGGGTAATCGGGCCGTCTGCTGATAATTCTATCGAAGAGCCTTGCACAAAGGCACCAGCCGCCATGATCACTTCATGCTTGTAACCCGGTAACTGTGAAGGCACAGGAGCCACAAAGGAATCCACCGGAGAAGCGGCCTGAAC
>CAYFRY010000111.1:3088-4020 GCA_964345665.1 uncultured Oscillospiraceae bacterium | reverse complement strand
ATACCCAAACTTTCAAAAAGAGCTGCCGTAAAACTTAGGCCATGCAAACATTCCGCTACCACATGCGGCGCTAAATACAAGCCTTGCGTAAGAAGGCGGTTTTGTCCTAAACTCGGCCCTACTTCCGCCCCTAAGCCCGGCACAGTCAAACGCGCGGCCGCCTTATCAACCAAATCTGCACGCCCACAGACATAACCACCACTTGGAGCAAGTCCGCCACCTGGGTTTTTTATTAAAGATCCGGCAAGAAGATCTGCTCCCCAGGCGAGCGGCTCTTCAAAGTCCGTAAACTCACCGTAGCAATTGTCAACAAATATTAGCGTTTCCGGGGCCCATTCGCGCACCGTTTTACAAATCTCACGGATTTCATCAGGAAGCAGGGCAGGTCGCTCACTGTATCCACGCGAGCGCTGAATAAAGGCCATACGTGGCTGTTCCGCACGCAATGCAGTACGAATGGCAGGAAGATCCGCTTTACCCCTCTCATTGAGCGGCACATGTTTGAAGTCAACACCGAAATCCGCAAGGCTTCCGATATCCTCTTCAGACTTACGGGTATGCCCTTCTTCATCTATACCAATCGTAGTGAATAAGGTGTCGTAGGGTAGCCCTGTTAAGGAAAGAAGGACATCGCCCGGCCTGAGCACACCGAACAAAGCCATGCCGATCGCTTCAGTACCGGCACTGATTTGAATTCTCAGCAGCGCTTTCTGCGCTCCCATTATTTCTGCGAAGGCTTCCTCAAGTCGGTCTCTCCCGAGGTCATCATAACCGTACCCGCTGCTTCCGCCAAAACCGGATTCACTGATTCGCGCATTTTGAAAAGCGCTCAGCACTTTTAACTGATTATGTTCTCTGACCTGATTAACCCTTTTCCAAGAAGAACTGTGTTTAATCCTTTTCTCGATTTCTTCTGCTTTATTAATAAGCTC
>CAYFRY010000111.1:0-3078 GCA_964345665.1 uncultured Oscillospiraceae bacterium | reverse complement strand
GGAGTAATACCCCAAGCTAAATATGGACTTTCTACTTGCACCTTTTTCTCCGCTTCTTTTCGTTTTTCTCCATTTTATTCACTTATCATAAACAACTACGGCAAGATTTCAAACTCCGCCGCCAAGCTATGTTCACCGACAGTCCGAACAATACGATAGAGTCCGGGCGCCGCTTCTGTAAATAATGCGGCCAAATCTATGGTTTCTTCGTATACTGAGGCTTCTCCGCTTGCCTTTACAGCCGGTAATTCATAAGCGACTTCAATCCAGGAGAAATCCTCAGGCAAGTCGAGAGTGTTCCATTCCCCACGCTCATCCATCCGCTGTAAATGGATACCCAAGCCAAAAATATAAGTCTGCTCATCATAATTACTAATTACCAAGCGGCGAAGGGCTTTGGAATTCGCTTCCTCCAAACTGAGAACAGGGTTCTCCAAATACATAAGCAAGTTTTTATCCTGATTCCTTAAAGAATCGGCAAGCTTGCTTCCTGCTTCAGGCTTGTCTTCTCCTTCAATTTCTGCCGCTTCAACGTTAAAAGCTTGCGTCTCGTCCAAGTCTTGATTGCTTTCAGGCAGCATTCTTTTATCGGCCGGTGGCGCTTCTGCTGCCACATCGGCTATTGCGGGCGCACCCGCAGCCATTTCTTTAACAGTATCAGTATCGCCCCTGAAGGACTTCATAACAATCGGATAAATCAAGTAAAGCGCAATCACAAGTATAAAGACAGCTGCAAGAGCAGCCACTCTCTGCCAAAGCTTTCGTGTTTTCGGAACAGTTTTTAAAACCGGAAGCGGCAAGCCGAAATCAAAAGAGCTTTTATTGACATCCATAGAAGGCTGACCCTGAGCGCATTCCAGACGCATCCGGTCTAAAAGATGCTGTTTAAGCGCTGCTGAAGGTTTTTGGGCAGACATGAGCCTTTTATAATCTCTTATAAACTTATTTTCATTAAAAATCGAACTCATTGCCAGTATTTCTTCAATTTCTTTCGTGCTCGATGTAAGCGTACTTTGACGGCGGACAGCCCTTCTTGTCCCAGTTCTGCTATCTCTTTGATGCTCATCTCCTCAAAATAAAAGAGATGAATGACGCGTGCCTCTTCAGGACTCAATCTTTTTAAAATTTGTGCCAAAGCCTCATCTGAAGCCAAGCTATCAAAACCTTGGTCTTCTTCGCCCATAGCGGCCTCAAGCGCCTCGCTCCACTCCGCTCTCCTAGTAAAATGAGGCGATCGTCTCATGTCATGGCAGCAATTAATAGTGACCCTAAGCAACCACGCCTTACAATGTTCTTCAGAGCTGATTCTATTCGCTTGCCTTACATAGCGCAAAAAAACTTCCTGATAACAGTCCTCTGCATCCTCAACATTACGTAAGTCTGACAGGGCTACTCGATAAACCATCGGACCGTATTTATTGACGATGGCCTCAAAATCAGCTGCCGAAAACGAAGCGGATGCAAGCGTCTCTGCAAGGAGCTGGAGCAGGTTCTTGATTCGAAATCTCGGTTTATGGTCTCCACCACAGTTCATAGTTTTCTTTTACCTGAATCAGCTGTCCTTTGCCATTAATACGAATAAAGTGGTCAAAAGGTTACAGCCGAACAAAATAGGCTTACAGAAGATCTGTAAGTATGAGCAGAATCAGTAAGGCGGCAAGACCTATACGGTAAAAGGCAAAGGTCTTCAAGGGTTTGGACTGAACAAATTTAATAAAGGCTTTAACAACCAAAAGTGCGGTAAGAAAAGCAACTAAAAAGCCTATAATAAGTGCAAAATACTGATAAACTTGAGTGTTCGCGAAATCATATAACCCGGAAGCTCCGAACATAACCGGTATGGCCAGAAAGAACGAATACTCTGCCGCCAAAGCACTACTCATGCCGCTGTGCCATCCTCCCATAATGGTTGCTGCCGATCTGGAAAAACCGGGCCACATAGAAACACATTGCCAAGCACCCACAAACAATGAATCTTTCAGCGTAATGTCATTGAGGTCATGCTTCTTGGCCTTTTTGGCCCACAATTGTTCAAGCACCAGTAAAAGCAATGCACCGACAATTAATGCAAGCACGACGGTAGTCACGGAAAATAAATATTTGTCAATCAAGTCATCAAATAAGAGACCGAGTACCGCGGCCGGAACGCAACCCAGCACCCAAACCTTGACAAAGTTAACACCTTCCGAATCTCCGCGAAAAAAGAGTTTCAGTTTCGCCCAAAGTTTTCCCCAAAAAAGGTATAGGACAGCAAGTATGGCTCCCAATTGAATAACAACCATGAACATTTTCATAAAATCGTCATCCGGCATCCCTAAAAACTCAGAAAAGATGATAAGGTGTCCGGTTGAAGAAACCGGCAAAAATTCTGTCACGCCTTCTACAATTCCTAAAATTATGGCTTTGAATAAAAAAAGCAGCTGTTCCACGCGTCTCTCCCTGTTTTGACGAAATTACCCGACTTTCGTCATTCGCAATTTCCCAATCAATATTTTTGTACTTTATTAGATTTAAAATATGTCTTATAATCCTAGAGGTATTTTATCACACCAAGATAAAACAAATGAGTGCAAGAATTAGGAGTAAACCAGATGTTTAAAGTTCTCAGTAAAGAAATGTTGAACGACGTGGTCTGTCGTATGCAGATTGAAGCACCGCTCATCGCTCGGAAGGCCAAGGCCGGCCAATTTATTATCTTTCGCGTAGATGAGTTTGGCGAACGTGTTCCCTTGACCGTTGCGGATACCGATTTGGAAAGTGGCGCGGTTACGATCATTTTCCAGACCGTAGGCGTTGCGACCAAGGCACTGGCAGCTAAAAATGCCGGTGAAACAATCGCAGAATTTGTCGGTCCTCTTGGCAAGGCTTCGGAACTCGAAAACTATAAAAATGCCTGTGTAATAGGCGGTGGTGTGGGTAATGCCATTGCCTACCCTTCGGCGAAGGCCTTACATAAGCTTGGAGCGAAGGTGGACATTATCGCGGGTTTCCGGAATAAGGATATCGTCATTCTTGAAGAAGAGATGAAAGCCGTTTGCGACCATCTATATATCACAACGGATGACGGTTCTTATGGAG
>CAYFRY010000110.1:0-5134 GCA_964345665.1 uncultured Oscillospiraceae bacterium | reverse complement strand
CGGTAAATGCATTGTTACCGGTGACGCCAGCGAGCGCGGTTCCTATCTCAACGACTTGGCCCGTAATATCGGTGACTTGGCCTTTGACTATCTGGATGCTCCGGTCGTGGTGGTCGGTTCACGTAACTGGATTACCCCTGCCTTCGAGCTTGATGAAGATTTCTTCCCACAGGCTTCTTGGCTTATCGATGCCTATCATCAGCGCATTGCTCCGATTGCAGGCTATACCGCGACTCAGATTTACACGGATGTTGAAATGAAACGTCGTAGCAAACTGGGTGTTTAAGTCTAGTCTGAACACAAAAGCTTATAAGTGAACAATGGGGGCAGGAAACGAATGTTTTCTGCCTTCATTCGTCTGGAGCATGTATTAATTACTTTATAATATCTATTTCAGAGGTGGCCCTTAGGGCCGCGAAAGGGAAGAGATACTGAGATGTATAACGAAGAAGTTTCCGCGCTGATTGCTAAGCTTAACGACGATGAGACGAGCGTGCGCCTTGATGCCTTGAGACAGTTAAGGGAAGCAGAGAAAAAAGGACTTTTCGCCTTTCCTGAAGCGGGTAGCGATGTGAACAGTCATATCCATACCAAGTATTCTTTTTCACCTTATACGCCTACTGCTGCCGTCTTCCGTTCGAAAGAAGCGGGTTTGGCCACAACGGGCATCATGGACCATGATAGTGTTGAGGGTTGTAGAGAATTTACGGAAGCCGGCCGTATTATGGGTATAGCGACTACTCAAGGTGTAGAAATCCGAGTCTCTTTGAAGGGAACTTTCTTGGAAGATAAACGTGTCAACAATCCTGATCAAAACGGTGTCAATTATCTGGCTTTTCACGGAATTCCGGATGGCTCATTGGAGGCGACAAAAGCGTTTTTACGTCCGATAAGAGAAGCAAGATTAGCGCGTAATCGCACGATGGTTGATAACTTAAATGCATTGATTAACCGGGAAGAACTGTTTATTGATTTTTAAAAAGATGTTTTAGAGGCCTCCTACTATCCAAAGGGTGGTGGCATGACCGAAAGACATCTGCTCTATGCTCTGGCCAAAAAAATGATTGCCTTCAAAGGAAAAGGACCGGCGTTGACGGCTTTCTTGGAGGGCGAACTCGGCTTGCCGATTTCTGATCACATGAGAACACAATTGGATAATCCTGATAACCCTTACTATGAGTATGATCTCTTGGGTTTGTTCAAAGGCTACTATGTTTCTGCCTTTTATGTGGAGGCGTCAGACGAGCTGCCGACGATTCAAGAAGCGGTGAATTTTGCCAATAAGCACGGTATTATCGCAGCCTATCCTTATCTTGGTGACGTCACAGCTTCCGTAACCGGCGATAAAGCCAGCCAAACTTACGAGGATTCCTTCTTGGATGAATTGCTTCCGTTTCTAAAAGGAATAGGAATCAAGGCTTTAACTTATATGCCTTCACGGAATACCAAAGCCCAAATGGAAAGACTGATGGGTCTTTGTGAGGAATACGGTTTTTTCCAAATCAGTGGTGAAGACATCAACCAGCCCAGACAAAAGTTTGTATGCCAGGCCATGCGTGAGCCTATGTTTGCCCATTTGACCGATGCCGCCTGGGCTTTAATAGGCCATGAGCGCGCGGCCTCCGAGGATCTTTCCAAAGGTATTTTCTCTGAAGAGACAAGGGCGGCTATACCGGTATTAAAGGATAGAATTGAGCATTTTAAAAACTTGGCGCGTAAGCAGAATGAAGGAGGGAGATAATGGCTGATTTAGCAAGGGTATTGGCGTTTGATTTCGGAGCATCGAGCGGCAGAGCGATGCTTGGGCGCTTTGACGGAGAGCGCATTACTTTAGAAGAAGTGCATCGTTTCGGAAACGACCCGGTCGAGGTGAACGGTACCTTGTTCTGGGATACCTTGAGACAGCTCTTTGAAATTAAACAGGGTTTAATTAAGGCAAAAAACTACGGTGGCTTTGACAGTGTCGGTATCGATACATGGGGTGTAGACTTCGGCCTTTTGGACGAAAAAGGATATCTTCTGGAAAATGCGGTGCACTATCGCGACGCGCGTACCAATACCGCAGTGGAGGATATGAAGCAGCTTATAGGTGACGAGGAGCTTTACGAGCGCACGGGTATACAGTTCATGTATTTCAACACACTCTATCAGCTTTTTGCCCTGAAAAATCAAAGACCGGAACTCTTGGAAAGAGCGAAAACGGCTCTCTTGACCCCTGATCTTATGGCTTACTTTTTGACAGGAAGCATGCAAAGCGAGGAGACCATTGCTTCAACCACGGCTATGCTCAACCCTTGGACTAAAGAGTGGGATGAGGAGATTTTCAACCGCATCGGTGTGCGCCCCGACGTGTTCCCGCCCGTGGTGCCTGCAGAAACCGTGGCAGCGAATCTCTCCGATGAGCTTTGTAAGGAATTGGGCCTGGATCCGGTGCCGTTCATTCGCGTCGCCTCCCACGATACGGCCTCAGCCGTGGTTTCCGTTCCGGCTCAAGTGGACGATTTCATCTATATCAGTTCCGGAACCTGGTCCTTGATGGGTATTGAAAGTGACAAGCCTCTTATCAATGAAGAAACAGCGGTTTTGAACTATACCAACGAAGGCGGTTATGGTGGCAAAACCCGTTATCTGAAAAACATTATGGGCCTCTGGTTAATCCAAGAGGTAAGACGACAGTGGATTCGTGAGGGTATGGAACTGAGCTACGCCGATATGGAAAGAGCGGCCTTGGAAAAGCCGGCTTTTGCCAGTTTTATAGACGCGGATGACTTGCTCTTCGCGCCTCCCGGAGATATGCCCAATCGTATTCGCCAACGCTGTCGTGAAAGCGGCCAGCCGGTACCTCAGGATGTCGGTGAAGTGGTCCGTTGCATTTATGAAAGCCTAGCGCTGAAGTACCGTGCTACAAAGGAAAATATCGAGAAGATTGTGGGTAAACCCTTTAAGACCATGCACGTGGTCGGCGGCGGAACCAAAGACGGTTTGCTCTCGCAATTTACGGCTAATGCCTGCAATGCGAAAGTGATTGCCGGTCCGATAGAGGCGACCGCAACCGGAAACTGCGCCGTTCAGCTAATGGCCATGGGTCATATCAAAGATTTGAAAGAAGCCAGAAAAATTATTTTGAATTCTTTTGAAGGGAAGTTCTATGAGCCTCAGAACACAGAAGCTTGGGATGAGGCATATGAAAGATATAAGAAAATCTGGTCTTAAGTTAATTCTTTTGACTTGATGAAGTTCTTATCATAGGGCAAAATTAAATCAGCCTTAGCTTTTATGCTAAGGCTGTTATTTTGCAATCATTGGGAGGATACTATGAAAGATCCAGTACTTGTTGTACTTGCTGCAGGTATGGGAAGTCGTTATGGCGGTATGAAACAAATCGATCCGGTCGGACCGAATGATCAGCTCATTATTGACTATTCCATCTACGACGCGCGTCGTGCCGGTTTCAAAAAGGTCGTTTTTATCATTAAGTATGAGATTGAAGAGGCGTTTAAAGAGGCGATAGGCGATAGGCTTTCCAAGATTATGGAGGTTGACTACGCTTATCAACAATTGGATGATTTACCGCCCGGATATCACGTGCCGGAAGGCAGAACCAAACCATGGGGCACCTCTCATGCGGTCTTGGCAGCCAGAGACATTATAGACGGTCCTTTTGCCGTTATTAATGCCGATGATTACTACGGGCCTGAAGCCTATCAAGTCATCTATGATTATCTGGTCGCCCACAAAGATGAACCGGGTGAGTATTGCATGGTCGGTTACCTCTTGAAAAACACGGTGACCGATAACGGCTCAGTCGCGCGTGGTGTTTGTGTAGCGGGTGATGACGGCTTCCTAAAAGATATTAATGAGCGCACTCGAATTGAAAAATTTGAAGAGGGGATTAAGTATACGGAAGACGAGGGGAAGACTTGGGTGGATCTTCCGGACGATACGCCTGTCAGCATGAATCTATGGGGTTTCAATGCCGGCATTATGCAGGAGATGCAAGCACAGTTCGCCGGACATTTAGACCGCTTTTACAAGACGAATCCTTTAAAGGGTGAGTTCTTCATTCCGTTTTCCGTCAGTGCTTTGATTAATGAAGGGAAGGCGCGTGTCAAAATCCTGAAGAGCAGTGACAAGTGGTTCGGCGTGACTTATAAGGAAGATAAACCTGAGGTGGAGGCGGCCATCAGAGCCAAAACCGATGCCGGTCTTTATCCGGAGAATCTTTGGGCCTAATTTTCGGGTGTGTTGCTTTTCTGGAAAATAAGAAATGATAAATGGGTTGTCTCGCGATGGCCCATTTTTGTTTCATATTTTTGTAAGCCTTTCCGCTTCTTGTTTAGGAGATGGATATCTTTTCTAAGGGAGGGCGAGTCACGTACAGGTGTAAAAACGAGGGTGTGCAGAAAAGTCTGTAAATGAGACAAGCAGTCTTCTGTCTAGGTAAAATAATACCAACAGGAGGCTGTTAACAATGGCAAGAAGAAGAGCGGACGAAGGCAAACAGGAAATCATCAAGAATTTAATTCAGGCATACGGCATCCAAGATGCCAAGGACTTACAAGATGCCCTCAAGGATCTTCTGGGTTCAACTTTGGAAAGTATGCTTGAAGCAGAGATGAGCAATCATTTAAATTATGAACGGTACGAAAGTTCAGACAATCCTAATTCTAGAAACGGCTATAAGAGCAAGAACGTGAGAAGCACACAGGGAGAAATCAGTCTTTCTGTTCCCCAAGACCGGGACTCCAGTTTTGAACCTCAAGTCGTCAAAAAGCGTGAAAAAGATATTTCGGAGATAGAAAACAAAATCATTTCCATGTACGGCTTAGGTATGAGCACCCGACAAATCTCTGAACAAATAGAAGAGATTTACGGTTTTAGAGCTAGTGCCAGCTTAATCTCCAACATAACCGATAAAATACTTCCTGAAATAGAGGAATGGCAAAACAGAACGTTACCAAGTCTCTTTCCGGTGGTTTACATCGACGCCATCCATTTCTCAGTCAAGGAAGAGGGTGTGGTTGTAAAGAAGGCGGCCTATATTGTCTTAGGCTTAGATGAAAAAGGTTATAAGGATGTGCTTGGAATCTATATCGGTCAAAATGAAAGCGCGAAGTTCTGGCTGAGTGTCTTA
>CAYFRY010000109.1:4184-5139 GCA_964345665.1 uncultured Oscillospiraceae bacterium | reverse complement strand
CTGCCGGCCTCAGTGCCGCCTTTGCAGCCTATCAGGCCAAGCCTTCCGCGAAGATACTGGTTTTGGAACGCGACACTTTACCGGGCGGTATTCTAAATCAATGTATTCACAGTGGTTTCGGCCTCCATTATTTTAAAGACGAACTGACCGGCCCCGAATATGCCGAACGCTGTGTCGAGCGCCTCAGAGCAACTGATGTCCGTCTCCTTTGTGACTGCATGGTCCTCGGTATTAATGGGCAGATGACCACGCTTGATGAATCAGGTAAGCAGCGTTTGCACACACATTTGGAGGAACACCAAAACAGACCCGATCATTTAGTCAGTGCGATTACACCGCATTTCGGTTATATGGAACTTCGATGTAGGTCGTTGATTTTGGCCATGGGCTGCCGTGAACGTCCACGCGGTGCCATCGGCATTCCGGGCTCACGCCCTGCCGGTGTTATGACTGCCGGAACCGCCCAAAGATATATGAACATGGAAAACCTTTTGCCCGGAAAGAATGTCCTCATTCTGGGATCCGGAGACATCGGACTCATTATGGCCAGACGCATGAGCTTGGAGGGTGCCAAGGTACACGCCTGTGTGGAATTGATGCCCTATTCTTCCGGTTTGACACGTAACCGGGTGCAGTGCCTGGATGACTTCGGCATTCCGCTTTTGCTTTCTCACACCGTAACAAAAATCTCCGGATATCCGCGTCTGGAATACGTTGAGGTCTCGCAGGTAGATACAGAGCGAAAACCGATACCGGGAACGGAAAAACGTTTCGATGTAGATTGTCTACTGCTTTCGGTTGGCCTGATTCCTGAAAATGAGTTAAGTCGCTGTTTGGATTTAAAACTGGACCCGCGTACCCATGGCTGCTATGTGGATGAGTCTTTGCAAAGCGATGTGCCGGGTGTTTTTGCCTGCGGGAACGTATTACATGTCCACGATTTGGTGGATTACGT
>CAYFRY010000109.1:0-4174 GCA_964345665.1 uncultured Oscillospiraceae bacterium | reverse complement strand
AGAGCGGCCATGGCCTATGTTGAGCGTATGGGTAATCGTCGGGAGACAGGAAAGTCGGAGCGTTTCGAGCGAGAAGCTGCTATTCACTTGCTTAACGGACAAGGCATCGGCTACGTTTTGCCACAAAGGCTACACGTGTCCAAGGTGCCTGAAGACGGGGTGCTTTATTATCGCGTTCGCTCTGTTCATAGCAGAGCGCGTATCGAGCTGAGAGCGGGAGAACTGCTCCTGGGCACTTGGAATAAGACGTTCCTGGCACCCGGCGAAATGCAATCCATACCCCTTACACGAAGTCTTTTAGACAAGATAAGCGCTTCAAATGCGAAGGAACTTGAGCTCATTTTATGGGATACAAGCGTGAAGGGAGGTCCGGTATGAAACAAGAAATCATTTGTCTCGTCTGTCCGCGCGGTTGTCATCTGAGCGGCGGCGAGGAAGGCGGCCAAATCAAGGTAACAGGAAACTTTTGTCCTAAGGGCATCCCCTATGCACATGCAGAAATCAAGCATCCTGAGCGAGTGCTTACCACAACGGTATTGATTGAAGGCGCTTCGCTGCCGTTGGTACCGGTTAAGTCGGCACGTGCTTTGCCAAAAGAGAAATTAGCAGAGACCATGGCGTTGCTCTCAAGCGTACGTCTTAAGGCACCTGTAAAAATCGGAGAGGTGGCCGTCGCCAATATTTTGGGCACAGGTATCGATATGTTGGTCACGCGATCTTTGCCCTCCGTTTAAAAGGAAGCTTGTCTTATGGACTGTAAAACTGAACTATCCTTGGAATTGCAAGATACGGAATGGCCTTTTACATTCACCGACCACCGGCGAGAAATCGTCAGAGCCGTTGTCTTTGATGACAGTAACAATTTCTATTTTATGAGAGTTTTAAGAGATGACGGGTTCGGACAAGCCACACTGATTGAAACGTCCGGCGGGGGCGTTGAGCCGGGTGAAAGCTTAGAAACTGCGATTAAAAGAGAACTTAAAGAAGAACTCGGTGTGGAGGCTGAGGTGCTAAGTAAAATCGGTACGGTCAGTGATTACTACAACTACATCCATCGACATAACATCAATCACTATTTTCTCTGCAAAATCAAGGCTTTCGGCGAGAAGCAACTGACCAAGGATGAGAGAGAAAAGTTTCAACTCTCTACTTTAAACTTGACTTTGGACGAGGCCCTTGAAGAATATCGCAAGTGCTCAGACAGCAAGCTGGGAAGGCTTCTGTCCAATAGAGAAACACCCATCCTTGAGCGAGCTAAAGCGCTCATGGAGCAAGCTTCCTGCCAGGGATAACGAAACGTTAAGATAAGTCTTTGGTGCCCCGTGTTACACTACACTAAACTATTGCGCCTCTAATTCAACAAACTCGAACGTTCGGCAATCGACGAGGCCGCGATTTGTCAAGCGCAGTTCCGGCAAGCAGGCCAGCGGAATGAGCGCCATCGTCATAAAAGGCGATGCAATGGTTGACCCGAGCGCGCGCCAAGCCTGATCCATGGCAGCAACTTCTTCAGCAAGCTGTTCAGCATTTTTCTCGCTCATCAAACCTGCAATCGGCAGGGCTACGTGGCCCAGCACTTCTCCGCCGCGCACCACGCACATACCGCCGCCACTCTCAATCAAGGTATTGGCCGCAAGCATCATATCCTGATCGTTACTTCCGATAACAAGAAGGTTGTGTGCATCATGAGCGACCGTCGACGCCATCGCGCCGTCTCGAATACCGAAACCCTTAACAAAGCCCAGACCCGTGCGCCCTGTTCTCTTATGGCGTTCAAACACGATCGCTTTGAGTACGTCTTGATCCGGATCCGCCTCAATCAAGCCCTTCTGAACCGGAAGATTTAAAAACCTTTCTACCGTACCGACACGCGCCGGCACGATTTCAACCACACGAACACGAGCCGTTTCAGCGTTCGGCTGGGAAGCCGGTATGGCTAGGCCCTTCGTGTTCTGTAATTTATCGAGGTGGACCGAGTTAAGATCACTTCGGGGATAGCGATACGGTTTCATATCCGTCAGCAAGCGACCTTCACTCGCAACGTGTTGACCGTCAATGAAAACTTCGCTTATGCGGAAATTCTTGAGATCCTCTAGAAGGACTAAGTCCGCACATTTTCCGGGTGTTACGGAACCGAAGTCATGCTGCATGCGAAAGCACGTTGCGGTATTAAGGGTCACCATTTGCAAAGCCTTCAGCGGATCAATTCCTTCCGCAACCGCGCGGCGCAGAATATGGTCAAGATGGCCGTCCTCCATTAGCGTATGTGGATGCGTATCGTCTGAAATAAGACAAACGAATCGGGTATCTATGTCCTGCTCGGTAACCGCGTGCGACACTTCCGCCAAATCATGCCAAGCGGAGCCTTCACGAATCATGGCATACATACCACGCCTGATTTTTTCAAGCGCATCCTCCGCACGCGTCGACTCATGGCAGCACGATACGCCGCTTGCAATATAAGCATTAAGTCCGGCACCCGTATCCGGAATCGAATAGTGGCCCGTGACAACTTTGTCCGCAGCAAGGGTCGCCGCAACTTCATCGTGTGCGTTTTCTTCTCCGGAAAGAATGCCGGGGAAATTCATCATTTCGCCGAGACCGACAACGGTATCCCAGGTCATCGTTTCCTCGATATCACAAGCCAGAATCTCGGCCCCCGTATCCTCAAAACCGGGGACAGCCGGGACACAACTCGGTGTCGTGACCATCGTCTTCAGCGGAGTACGGGCTGCGTCTTCCATCATGTGTTTGACACCGTCTAAACCCAGAACATTACAGATTTCGTGAGGATCCATATAGATGCCTGTCGTACCCCTCGGCACAACAGCTCGGGCGTACTCACCAACACCCAACATAGAGGATTCAACATGAATATGCCCGTCCAAAAAACCCGGGGTCAAGTAGCGCCCGTCGGCCTCAATAACCGTTGTCTCATCACCGATGCAGTGATCGGCCTTACCGACGAGTGCAATCCGGCCATACGCTACCGCGACGTCTATGTTGTCCTGAATTTCACAGGTACAAACGTTAACGAGTCGAGCGCCACGAATAACAAGCTGCGCCTTTTCCCTTCCAAGCGCAACCGCCGTCAGACGGCGGCCGACTTCGGCCAATGTTTTCGTATCAAAACAATTGTACATTGTAATCCTCCTCATCCTCCGCCTGCATCCTGACACAAGCACATCTTACTTCTCAATTCCTATCCATTTTACTACGTTCCACAGATTTCGATGGATCTTCCGGATATTCCCATCGTAGCGGCACAACGCTTTAAAAATGCCGTCTGAACACCACGAGTTCTTACCGGGAGGCTACTTCACACTATTTCAGACGGGAAGGCTTCATGCTCAGAGAAATCCTTTTTTGGGGCCTATCCACATCCAAAACCATCACCTCAATCCGTTGGCCCGCCTGCACCACAGCACTCGCATCCTGTACAAAGCGATCCGCCAACTCAGAGATATGAACCAAACCGTCCTGGTGAACCCCGATGTCAACAAACGCACCGAAGGCCGCCACATTACGAACGACACCACGTAATTTCATCCCGGGACGCAGGTCTTCAATATCCGAAACGCCACTGCTACGTTCACTCAAATCCAAATCCGCTCGGGAATCACGGCCGGGCTTCTCCAGAGCGCTGATAATGTCCACGAGAGTCGGAAGACCGACCGCCAGTTCTCGTGCCAGCGAAGATAAATCCGCGCCTTTCAAACGTGCAGACACATCGGTACCCGGCTTTAAATCATATCGAGTCATCAAGTCACGCGCCGCCCTATAAGATTCCGGATGAACAGAGGTATTATCCAAAGACTCCGGTCCGTCCGGAATACGTAAAAAACCCGCACACTGCTCGTAAGCCTTAGGCCCTAACTTCGGCACCTTCAACAGCTCCGAACGCCTGCGAAACGGCCCATTGACCTCTCGATACGAAACAATATTGTCCGCCAAACGCGGCGTCAGACCCGCAATGTAGGACAAAAGAGAGCGTGAGGCCGTATTCAGGTCACAACCTACCTGGTTTACACAGTCTTCTACCACGTCACCCAATTTTGAAGCCAAGGCCTTTTTATTCATGTCGTGTTGATACTGCCCGACCCCGATTGCAGCCGGTTCAATTTTGACCAGCTCCGCCAAAGGATCTTGCAAACGCCTTGCGATTGAAACACTG
>CAYFRY010000108.1:1898-5142 GCA_964345665.1 uncultured Oscillospiraceae bacterium | reverse complement strand
CCCTCCTTTTGATGCCGGCGGTTCCCCACGCCGGTTTCTCTTTGCCGTTTTTTCCATTATTTCTAGGGGGTCCCCTCATTGTCCTCAGCAGACGTATTGATTTGTGCCTTGAAAATATCGCCGTGACGAGGCGTTGGTTTTTCATCAGAATAGGGCTTTTCCAAGGCCCAAGGGTCATCCAAATAAGTTTCAAACAGACGCAAGGCACGCACCAAATCAAAGCCACAAATACGCTCATCAATAGTTAAATCCAGGTCTATTACGCGCTTCCAATCGACCTCATCGTTAGGCCCTTTGAAAGGTTTTTCGTAGATTCTTCCAATTGTCATAAAAATAGAAGTTGTACCGAATTCATAGAGATGATGAAAAAGTGCATTTGCCCCAAAGGTACCAAGGTGTGATACGAAGATAGTCGAATAGAAAGGCAGCATCTCAATCAAAGCTTTAGGCATCATACCGTTAAAATCTAACCAGAGGAGTACTCTGTAAAGCAGGCGAATGATCCAACGAGGATATTGGGCCAAGTGCCTGATTAATTTGTCATCACCTTCCAACTCACCACGTTTCAGCGCCTTCGTATGCTCATCCATGGTGTTTTTGACGTCAAAAATGGTATCGCCGCGTTCAAGCTTAACCTTACAAACCGATTCCACACCCTCTTCCGTCATTTGCTGCTTAACCACATAGAGCACTTCAAAATTATTGTGTTCATAAAGCCTTCTGCCTGCGACAAAACGATTAATCTTGGGTCTCTCATTGATGGTTCGAAGAAGCGCCGCCACCACAACGTTAAAGAGGGTTATCCGCTCCCCTTCTTTTCGCTTTTCAATAATATACTTCTGGATGTTTCCGACAGGCACCGTCATCTGATAGTAAACGGCCGACTCGTTACGTCCTCGCATGACGTAGGGCATGATGTGCATCATCGGATCGCCACCTTTAACCAGTTTGCCGTCGTTTCTCTTTTTTGATAATCCTAAAAAACCCATCGTTATGCTCTTCCTTAAATATAGTAATTACAGATTGGTCAGTGCAGCAATCGCCGCTCCGACCAAGTTGGAATTATCCGAAGGAATAATTTCCACATAATAGCCCAATTCATTTTCTAAATAGGCGGTCAAATAATACTCTACTTTTTTCTTTAAGAGTTTAGATTTAAAGTAGGTGCTTCCATCCACAGTAATAGCAACGGGCGCAAGAGGGTCACGTCCACAATCCAGCTGCTCAAGAATCGCTGCGAAGTTTACAATAACCAAGCGTGCCGCTCGCTCTTCCAAATTCTCAATGAAAGCATAGAGCGTTTCACGGTCCGCATCATTTTGGCAAAACGAAGCCAAAAGGCCACGGCCGTGCGCTTGATTCAAGAAGGCCGTCATTTCCTTAGTTTGAAGATCGTCTTGAGTCGCCAAAGCCTTCCCGAAGCCTTCAGAAAACAAACCCGCTTTTACAGCCGCTTTTAAAGTATGGAACAACTGGGAGCCCTTATATCGTCCGGAGAGCAGTTTTTCAAAGAGGTGATCTCCGGGAATTTGAGTCCCCTCATCAATTAATTTATCGATAGGGCTTCGGTTGGCGATAGGATAGGTCCCCGATTCAGTATTCATAATCATGGATTTAGTCACATCCAAGCCGTCTACCCATTTTGGCCATTCCACCCAACAAGGCCGCTACCGTATCGTTTAGTAATACAACACCCACTTCTTTTTCGTGTCCGTGTTCACGCAGGGCAAGTTTCAAGTTTTCGGCAATCAACTCACCTTCCACCTCAGGCAGTTCCACTTCCTTACTAAAGGCCAAAGGCCTACCGTCACGGTTAGGGTACATTTCGGTGGCAAAAGAAACGCAAAAGCCTATCTTATTACTCAAAGGAAGAACCGGCTCAATATAACGAACCAGTAAGTCAAAAAACTCTTTTTTACTGACACGGCCTTGTGTACCGGGCATAGGATAGAGCGAAAAGTGTTCGACAATGGCTTCCAAACGTTCATTAAAGGTCAACGCAGCAACGCGAAGATTGGTTCCGCCCGCATCTAAAACAATGACCGTTTCACCACTCGGAATATCTTGGCCGACTTCGATATAGGAGGGAAACATATGCATGGAAACATGATGCTTCTCTAAACCCTGCCTCAAGTTTGCCAAAAACAAAGCCGTTTCCTTTTTGATGTCAATCAACTCGGCAGCTAATTGTTCTTGATATAAGAACTCTTTCACTTTATTACTGATCATGTCTGATGCCTCCTATTATGCCGTTTACACGTCTATATTCTCTCGGGCTGTATTGCATGCGTTTTTTGAAGAAGCGCGAAAAATAAAATTCGTCGTTGAAGCCCAATTTAGCCGCTATCTCCTTAATACTAGCGTTCGAATTTAATAATTCAAGCGCCGCGGTTTGCAAGAGTTGACCATGTATGTATTTGGCCAAAGTTACACTCGTATCCTGTACATATTGTTGCCGAAGCACATTGGGAGAATAGCCACAGGCAAAGGCTACGGTCTTATAATCCAGACCAAAACTTAAATTCTGACTGATATAGGCATGAACATGTTTATACTTTTCGGCCACATGAAGCCTCTCATGCAGGTTGGGCCAATAGGCTTGAACAAAAAGGCCTACAATGTGATAAATTTCACTTTTAAAAAGCAATAAATCCTGTAAGGTCTGCCCTTCATAATGGAGCAAGAGTCTTTCAAGATCCCGGTTTTCCAAGGGTAAAACTTCACAGTCTGCCTTCCCTTCCAAAAGGTCCAGACCTCCATAGTGACAGTTAATATGTAAATAGAATTTCTCAAGTCGATGGTTTGTACGAAGATTTACCTTAACAAAGGGCGGGATAATGTACATTTGACCCGGTTTTAAATCGATTGAGCCGTTTTCCGTCTCTATCCAACCATAGTCCTTAGCCATAAAATAGAGCCTGGCAAAAGGACTCACAATATCAAATTGGTTCCAACTTTCATCGCCATAGAAATACCCGTGGTCCAGAATTTCCAGACTCAAGGCATTGACTCCGTGCGTTAAAAAATTGGAGCGCACGATATTTTTATCATCGCGAAAAAATCCCTCTTTCATAGAGACAATTTTACATATTTATTTACAGAAAGTCCATGTTTATATTTTTTGAACAGATTAAAACATAAGATAACTAGATTTTTTTGCACTTTGCCTAGGCAAAGACAAGTTACAGGAGCTTATAATGTCACACAAAATGAACGAACCTAAGAATCGTCTGATTGGTCGCAT
>CAYFRY010000108.1:0-1888 GCA_964345665.1 uncultured Oscillospiraceae bacterium | reverse complement strand
TTGACGGTCGTCGTCTGGGTGTCCGCGAAAGCCTGGAAGTCCAAACCATGAACATGGCCAAGGCTGCCGCTAAGCTCATCTCTGAAAATCTGCGTTATTCGAACGGTTTACCCGTAGAGTGCGTCATCGCCGATACGACTATTGGCGGAGTCGCCGAGGCTGCCGCTTGTGCTGATAAATTCGCAGCTGAAAATGTCACGGCTACGCTGACCGTTTCTCCTTGCTGGTGCTATGGTACCGAAACGCTCGACCTGGATCCTTTAACCATTAAAGCCGTTTGGGGCTTCAACGGTACCGAACGTCCCGGTGCGGTTTATTTGGCTTCCGCCATGGCGGCTCATGCCCAACGTGGTCTGCCGGCTTTTGCCATCTATGGTCATGACGTTCAAGATGCCACCGACACCAGTATTCCTAAAGATGTAGAAGAGAAAATCCTGCGTTTTGCCAAAGCGGCGATGGCAGCAGGCCAAATGAAGGGGAAATCCTATGCGTCCATCGGCGGTAGCTGCATGGGTATCGCAGGCTCCTTCCCTATGCCCAATCTTTATCAAAATTACTTCGGTATGCGTTGGGAGTCTTTGGACCAAACCGAAATCACCCGTCGTATTGACCGCGGAATTTATGACAAAGAAGAGTACGAGCGCGCCTTGGCCTGGACTAAAAAGTATTGTAAAGAAGGCCGCGACGTAAACGTGGAGCAATACAGTGACAGCGAGCTTGTTCGTCCTCATACCCGTGAAGAGAAAGATCAGGAGTGGGAGCGTGTTGTCAAAGCAATGCTCATCACCCGTGACATTTTCCACGGCAATCCTCGTCTCGCTGAGCTGGGTTTTGTCGAAGAGTCCTGTGGTCGCAATGCCATCTTAGGCGGTATCCAAGGGCAACGCCAATGGACCGACCACTTCCCCAACCATGACTTTACCGAAGCTATGATGGCTTCCTCCTTTGACTGGAACGGTATTCGTGAACCGATCATGGTGGCAACTGAAAACGATAACCTTAACGGCATGTCTATGCTCTTCGGTCATCTTGTCTCCAACACGGCTGCTGTTTTCGCTGACGTCAGAACTTACTGGAGCCCAGCCGCAATTGAGCGTGTAACCGGTTGGAAACCCGAAGGCGGCGCTGAAAATGGTTTCATCCACCTCATCAACTCCGGTGCGGCTTCACTGGATGGCTGTGGCGAAATGAAAGATGCTGAAGGCAACAACGTCATGAAGCCTTTCTGGGAAGTCACTTCCGAAGATGTAGATAACTGCCTCAACGCTACGACATGGTGTCCCGCTAACCTCGGTTACTTCCGTGGCGGTGGTTACTCCTCCTCCTTTACAACACGTGCAACAATGCCTGTCACCATGGTACGTATGAACTACGTCGAAGGTGTAGGACCGACGCTTCAAATCGCGGAAGGACAAACAGTCAAACTTCCGGACGAAGTCTCCGACAAGCTCTTAGAGCGTACGGATCCGACCTGGCCTTGCACCTGGTTCGCTCCGCGCTTGACCGGTAAAGGCGCCTTTGTTGACACTTATTCTGTTATGGCTAAGTGGGGTGCCAACCACGGCGCATTCACCTACGGTCATGTCGGTGCAGACCTGATCAGTCTGGCCGCTATGCTGCGCATTCCTGTTGCGATGCATAATGTTCCTGAAGAGGATATCTTCCGTCCTCACTCTTGGGGTGGTTTCGGTACCGGTGATGCCGAGTCGGTTGACTACAGAGCTTGTAAGGCTTTCGGTCCTCTTTACGGTAAACCGGTTAATATGTAAGCTCATTTTAATCTGTAGACAACTGCCTCATTGGCTCAGCCTGTATGAAGCAAGTTTACATTTGATCATAACCGCCGGCTTAGCCGGCGGTTTGCTCTGCCCCTATAAGGGGCGGTTAC
>CAYFRY010000107.1:4149-5167 GCA_964345665.1 uncultured Oscillospiraceae bacterium | reverse complement strand
ACGCGTTTCCTTCTGGCTAATGAGTGCCCGGTCCATCCAAATTTCAAAGAAATGATCAGGAAAGCCAAGGATACTTCTACGGCAGTAACAGGCCGTAGCACAGGCCATCCCGTACGTATCATTAAGAACAAACTGGCCCGAAACTTTAAACAGGCCGAAAGCAGCGGGGCGACTCCCGAGGAGCTCGAAAAGTTGGGTGTAGGTGCCCTGTATCGTGCGGTGGTGCTCGGTGACGTGCAGACGGGTTCCGTTATGGCCGGTCAGGTCGCGGGCATGGTCAACACCGAAATGTCTTGTGCGGAAATCATCGCGGATTTGCTTTTAGATGCCGCTAAGGTTTACCCATCGCTGGACATTCCAAGCTATAAGGCTTGCTGATTGTTTGGCAAAAGGAGTCGTGCGATGAATAAAACAGCATTTATTTTTGCCGGACAAGGTGCGCAGAAAATCGGTATGGGAAAAGGTTTGGATCAAAAGCCGGAGACGGCGGATTTATATCAAACCGCCGTGTCGATTTTAGGTGAAGATTTTTTTAATACACTTTGGAATGGTGAACAAGAGGCTCTGAATAAAACGGCCATGGCCCAGCCGGCGCTCTTTTGGAAGGGCTACAGCCTTGCGCAAGTGCTGCTTTCAAAAGGATTGAAACCGGCCTTTTCCTGCGGGCTCAGTTTGGGTGAATACACCGCTTTGGCGGTCTCGTCGGCCCTGCCTTTTTCGGAGGCCTTGGCTTTGGTCAAAGCCAGAGGCGAGTTGATGGGAGCGGCCGTAGCGGGTGAAACGAGCGGGATGGTGGCGCTTCTCAGCAATCAACTTGAGCTTATTCAGCAGGTCCTGGCGAAGCTCAATGAAGCTCAGGCGACGGAGCAACAGCTCTTTATCAGCAACCTCAATAGCCCCGGGCAGGTGGTGGTGGCAGGTGATAAGGGACGCTTGGACTTAGCCCTGCAAGCGCTGAAAGAAGCGGGGATAAATAAATGTATTCCTCTGGCGGTAGAAGGCGCCTTCCATACTCCTT
>CAYFRY010000107.1:0-4139 GCA_964345665.1 uncultured Oscillospiraceae bacterium | reverse complement strand
CATGTCTTCTCTGAAAGTGAATGGCCGGTTTACAGCAATTTCGATGCCGAAGCACATGGCCCCGACGAGTGGCCCGCAGTTCTGGAGCAGCAGATGTGTCAAACCGTTCACTTAGAGGACTGCCTTCGCCGCTTAGCGGCTGAGGGGGTGACGAGTTTCGTTGAAATCGGTCCCGGGAACACACTTTCCGGATGCCTTAAAAGAATAGACAGAAAAATCGAGTCCCATCAGGTCTCGGATTATGACAGCGCCCTGGCGGTGGCCTCGGCTCTGCAAGAAAGATAGGAGCTGAAAAATGTTAACTGCAATCGTTACAGGGGCGGGTAAAGGCATAGGCCGCGCAGTCGCCAAACAGCTGGCTGAGGACGGCTACCTGGTCATCGCCAACTACAATTCCAATAATGATGATATCCGTAGTCTTCAGGAGGAATGTCCGGAAATAGCGGAGCGCCTGCTTCCTTTCGCCGCTAATGTGAGCGTGGAAAGCGAATGTCAAGCCATGGTGGATTTTGCCATGGAAAAGGGCGGCCAACTGGATGTTTTGGTCAACAACGCGGGTATTACCAAAGACGGTTTACTTTTACGCATGTCCGAAGAAGACTTCGACCGTGTGATGGACATCAATGCGAAGGGCTGTTTCTTTATGATGAAACATGCGGCTAAAGCCATGCGTAAAAAACGCAGCGGCGTCATGATTAACATGTCTTCCGTTTCAGGTGTCATGGGTAATGCAGGTCAAATGAACTATTCCGCTTCTAAAGCGGCCCTGATCGGGATGACTAAAACGGCCGCACGTGAGCTGGCTTCTTCCGGCATTCGTGTCAATGCCATAGCCCCCGGTTTTATTGAAACGCGGATGAGTGATGCCTTGTCCGACAAAATCAAGGAACAAGCTACGGCACAAATTCCTTTAAAGCGTTTCGGCAAAGTGGAAGACATCGCGAAAACGGTGTCCTTCCTGGCATCCGAGGGAGCGGCCTACATCACGGGCGTTACTTTGGCCGTCGACGGCGGCATGAGCATGATCAGTTAACTAAGAACTTGACGATAGGAGCATTGAAATGGGAAAGATAAATAAAGAAAAAACGAGAGCGCTTCGACGCGTTGTTGTGACGGGGATGGGTGTTATTACTCCGATCGGAAACGATCTGGCGGCCTTTCGCAGTGCGCTTTGGGAAGGTCGTTGCGGTATCGCTAAGATTGAAAGCTTCGATTTAACGGATTATTCCGCCGTGATGGCTGCCGCGGTTAAGGACTACAAAGCGGAAGAGTATTTCGACCGCAGACAGGCCAAGCGCTTGGACAGAAGTTCGCAGTTCGCCGTTATTGCGGCCAGAGAGGCGATGAAATCGTCCGGCTTGGACATGGAAAAAGAAGACTCAGGACGAGTCGGAGCCATTATCGGCAGCGGAATTGCCGGTCTGCAAAGCATTGAAAACGAGGGGCGGAAGCTGATTGAACAAGGTCCTCGCCGTGTCGGTCCTTTGTTTATTCCCATGGCTATCGCCAATATGCCTGCCGGCAACGTCAGCATTGACCTCGGAACGAAGGGGCTTTGTTATGCTACCGTTACCGCCTGTGCCTCGGGTACGGATGCGGTCGGCCAAGCCCACCAGGCCATTCAATACGGCCGTCAGGACGTGATTGTGGCCGGTGGTGCGGAAGCCTCCATTACCCCCTTGGGCATTGCCGGTTTCCAAAGCATGAAGGCTTTATCGACCTCGGAAGATCCTATGCGTGCTTCTATTCCTTTTGATAAAGAGCGCGATGGTTTTGTCATGGGCGAAGGGGCAGGTGTTTTGGTCCTGGAGGAACTTGAACATGCTTTAAACAGAGGCGCGACCATCTATGCCGAAATTACGGGCTATGGCCAAAGCTCGGATGCCTATCATATCACGGCTCCCGACATCACGGGAGACGGAGGGGCGAGGTCCATGATGACGGCGATAGCGGATGCGGGTTTGAAGGCGGAAGACATTGACTACATCAATGCGCATGGAACGAGCACTCCTTATAATGATTCTATTGAAACGACGGCGATTAAGATTGCTTTGGGAGAAGAGCAGGCCGGAAAAGTCGCTATCAGCTCCACCAAGAGCATGACCGGACACCTTTTGGGAGCGGCCGGTGCAGTGGAAGCCATTGCTTGCGTTCTGGCTATTCAAGATCAAAAATTGCCCTCTACCCTCAATTACAAAGTGGCGGACGAGTCCTGTGACCTGGACTACGTGACGGAAGGCTGCCGCCCTGCGAAAGTAGAGCATTGTCTGTCCAATTCCCTTGGTTTTGGCGGACACAATGCCTGTGTCGTCATTTCAAAATATGAGGCTTAAGCAGATTAAGTAAAAATAACACGAAGCTTCAATAGAAGCTTAAACAGATAAAGGAGCACACTATGTTAGATATCAACGACATTAAACAAATTATTCCTCACCGCTACCCCTTCCTCCTGGTTGATCGTGTAGTCGAGATGGAAGTCGGTAAGAGCTGTGTCGCCCTCAAAAATGTTACAATGGACGAACCCTATTTCCAGGGCCACTTCCCGCAGGAACCGGTCATGCCGGGCGTCCTGATTATCGAAGCCTTGGCTCAGGCCGGAGCGGTGGCCATCCTTTCCATGGAAAACTATAAGGGAAAGACGGCTTATTTCGGAGGCATTAAAAATGCCCGCTTCAAAAGGAAAGTGGTTCCCGGTGATCAGCTCCGACTGGAGGTCAAGATTACCGGCATGCGTCTTAATATGGGTATGGGTGTGGGGACGGCCTACGTGGGCGATGAAGTGGCGGCCACCGGCGAACTGATTTTTGCCATCGGATAAATGGCATAGGGCAAAAGAATTGCCTTAGGGAAAAAGAAGGGCGAGCTATGAAATATGAAGCATTGTGTATCGGCGATTTAGTAGCCGAAAAACCTCTTGTACAAGGTGGCATGGGTATAGGCATCTCACTGTCGGGATTGGCGGGAGCTGTAGCGGCCCAGGGAGGCGTCGGAATGATTTCCGGTGTTCAGATGGGGTTCAGAGAGCCGGATTTTAAGAAGAATACGCTTGAAGCTAACATGCGTGTTATGGAAAGAGAAGTCCGCAAGGCTAAAGAGATTGCCAATGGCAAAGGGATTGTCGGCATGAACATCATGGTGGCCATCAACAACTATGCGGAAACGGTCAAGGCTGCGGTTAAAAGCGGTATTGACCTTATCGTTTGCGGTGCCGGTCTGCCGCTCAGCTTACCTAAACTGGTGGAAGACGCTAAGGTCAAAATTGCGCCTATCGTGTCTTCGGGACGTGCGGCCAAGGTCATTTTGAAATCCTGGGTTCAAAAATACAATCGACTGCCCGATATGGTGGTCGTTGAAGGTGCTAAAGCGGGCGGTCACTTGGGTTTTAAACGCGAAGAACTGCTTGAGGGAAGCTATAAGTCTTTGGGCGAAATTCTGACTGAAGTGAAAGCGGAGCTTAAGGTTTACGAAGAGCAGCACCACCTCTCCATTCCTGTTGTGGCCGGTGGCGGCGTGCGCGACACGGCCGAATTTTCCGGTCTGCTTGAGCAAGGTGCCCAGGCGGTTCAAATGGCGACTCCCTTTATCGCTACGGAAGAATGCGATGCCGCCAGAGGCTATAAAGAAGTCTATGTCCGGGCTCAAGACGAAGACTTACGTATTGTTCAAAGTCCTGCCGGCATGCCGGGTCGTGCCATTTTCTCGCCTTTGTTGGAAAGATTGGAGCATGGGCGTGAGGCCATCAAGCACTGCACACGCTGCTTAGCCACCTGTAATCCTGCGACTACACCCTATTGCATTACGCAGGCCCTGATGTCGGCTGCGGACGGCAACCGTGAAGAAGGTCTCTTCTTTGCAGGAACGGGTATCAGCCTGATCGATCGGATCGGAACGGTCAAGGATATTTTTACTAAATATTTTTCCTGAGTGACTTAAGCCTCGGCGAAACGCTCCATAATCGAAGCGAAATCTTTTTTGTATACGATGCGGACATTGATGCCGGGGTACATTTCTTTGACCTTTTTGGCTTTCTTGTTTTTCATGGTCACGTACGTTTGGTTCATGGTCGTGAGTTCAAGATACAAATTAAATTTGGACAGATAAAAATCCGGGCTGAACGCGAGGGTCACGAGCCCTTCGTC
>CAYFRY010000106.1:3210-5253 GCA_964345665.1 uncultured Oscillospiraceae bacterium | reverse complement strand
CACCTTGTCAGGTGCGCCCGGAGAATCCCATTGCTGTCCGATAATTTCAACCAGCACCAGTCGTCCCGGTCCTTGACTATCCGTGCGCAAATGAGCCTGAAGCTTAGCGGCGCGCAAAGCACCGTCCACCTCGGCAGCTTTTAAAATCCGACGCGAGAGTTCCGTTTTGGCATAGAGGTCCGTCTTCTCGTCAAAGTACTTTTCGAGTTCCTCTTTATTCATGTGTTCAGGCTTGATGTTTTCGTTCATAGGCACTTCGACACTCACCTCACTGCGGTGCTGCGTTCCTTGTTCTTTTTCTCCTCAACCGCCAAATGGCAAAGTCTCAACAAGAGTTCCGGCAAAGCGATACCCTCATAGGCGAAGGCCTGCGGATAAAGGGAGATTGCGGTAAAACCGGGCAGGTTATTAATCTCATTAAAGTAAAATTCTCCGCTCTCTTTATGTTTAAAGAAGTCCACACGGGCGAGGCCACGGCAACCCAAAGCTTTGTACACCTGGATGCCCAAATTACGTAAATGGCCGGCGTCTTCTTCCTCAAGATCAGCGGGCACCTTCACTTCTGCCGCGTCATCATTTAAGTATTTGTTCTCATAGTCATAATATTCGCCCTCTGCCCTGACAGCAACCTCGCCTACAGAAGCAGCGACAGGCGTCAAGTTGCCCAGCACCGCCACTTCCAGCTCGCGGGCAGGAATAAATTCCTCAACCAGAACACGACGATCAAATCGTGCAGCCTGTTCTAACGCCGCCTTCAATTCTTCCGCATCGGAGGCCTTGGCCGTCCCAACGGAAGAACCGCCGTTAGCGGGTTTTATGAAACAAGGGTAAGACCGCTCGGCTTCTATGTAGGCAAGTTCGGATTCAATGCCGGTCAAGATACGCTCGCGCGTTGTTTCCACATAACGTGCCTGAGGCACACCTGCTAAGCTGAGAAGTTTTTTGGACATGATTTTGTCCATACTGACCGCTGAAGATAAAACACCGGAGCCTACATAAGGAATTTCGCTCAGTTCCAAGAGACCTTGCAGGATACCGTCTTCACAGTTGATGCCGTGAACTGCAGGAAAGATTACATCAATGGCGCTACCCGCTAAAGCTTCAAGATAGGCACGCACGCTGAATCCTTCTATTGGATTTAATACGGCCGAGGTTTTGCGGCCTTTCAAAGCAGCACGGACACGATCTTCCCAGTCTTCGGCTTGAATAAAACGGTCTTCCAGCACGAAGGGCAGCCAAACACCCTCTCTCGTAATACCGACAATGTGCGGCACCAAGCCTGCCTGACGCAAGCCTAAAACGATGTTCGCCGCTGAGCGTTGCGAAATTTCATGTTCTGTGGAAGAACCACCGAAAAGCACTAATACATTTTTCATAGACTGAACCTTTCACGGACAAGGGATGAATATTTTTTCAAGAAAAGCCCGGCAAGAAGACTCCCGAGCTTTTCTGACGATTTGCTGATTAAAAGGATTATCCGAACACTACCGTCAAATCCTTACTGGAGTTCCTTTTTATTTCTTTGGATTGTAAGCAGCATACCGGTCAACTGTTCTTCCAGTTCGGTCAAGCGCTTATCGGCATAATCCAAGGAACCGTTACGGATTTGTTGGGCAGAGGCGTTGGCGGACTGGATGGTCTGAGACGCAAGTTCTTTCGCTTTCAAGGTAATACCGTGCTCATCAATCATAGTCGCTACACGCTGTTCCGTTTTACGCAAAATCATTTCAGCTTCTTTACGCGCTTCTGAAATAATCTGGTTACTGTTATCGAGTAACCAATGCGCCTGCTTAATCTCCAGAGGTAGGTTATCGCGAAGCATGCCGACCAAAATCAGCATTTCTTCACGGTCGACCATGCAATTGGAAGTAAAAGGCACACTCTTCGCCTGAAGAATAAGTGTCTCCATCTGCTCAATTAAATCTTTAACATCGTTGTCAATAATTTTTGAGGCTTCCTTTTTTCCGTTCTCAAGCATTACTGCATCCTCCCCTATTTCACACGCATACGCTGTGCAACATATAATCTGATTTCTTCCGGCAC
>CAYFRY010000106.1:0-3200 GCA_964345665.1 uncultured Oscillospiraceae bacterium | reverse complement strand
GATATCTCCGCCGAACGAAGCCACTTCACGCACAATTGAAGAGGACGTAAAGGCTAAATCCATTCTGCACGGCAAAAGCACGGCCTCAAAACCAGGATATAAAAGTTTGTTCGCATTCGCCATCTCCGACTCGAATCTGAAATCCGATTCGGACCTCAAGCCTCGCACGACTGCACTCGCCTGTTTCTCCTTGAACAAATCCACCAAAAGGCCGTCATGCGACATGACCTCGACGTTAGGCAGGCCAACGAGGCATTTTCTAATCATTTCTAGTTTTTCTTCCGTCGAAAAAAAACTGCGCTTGTTGGCATTAACCGAAACAGAGACATAAAGCTTCCCACATAACTTGGACGCTCGATGCGCAATATCCAGATGTCCTGTGGTAAACGGATCAAAACTGCCCGGATAGATTAGAACTTTCATTATATAACCTCATTATCTCAAACACAAGGAAACACCGATGCACTACAGTTCTGTATGCTCCGGATTTCGATAGAATGATACCATTGCCGTCCCGTACTTACAAGATTTATCCATTTGCAAGTACTTTAAATCCCCTTGTTTAGGCGCTTTGGCGTCCGACTCCAAAACCAAAAGGCCATTCTTTTGAAAAAGCTCCGTGTTTTGCAAAAGGTTTTCTAAACGCAATAAATACGGCCAGGCTTCGGCATAGGGCGGGTCCATCAAGATCAGATCAAAAATTCTTCCTTCCCGAGCCAAGGTCTGCATTACTTTAAACACGTCACCTTTACGCACCTCTGCCTGCTCTTGCAGACGACAGCGCTTCAAGTTTTCTTTGAGGACTGCCAGGCTCTTGTTGCTTTGCTCCACAAAAACGCAGTGTTCCGCCCCTCTGCTCAGCGCTTCTATTCCCAATTGACCGCTCCCGGAGAACAAATCCAAAACCTTAAGGCCCTCAAAAGAGAGCCGTGCGCCAAGGGCTGAAAACATACCCTCTTTCGTTCGATCCGCCGTCGGACGGGTATCCTTTCCTTCCGGTGCGTTTAAAAGCAGGCCGCCGATTCGGCCGGCGATAATTCTCGGCATCTTAATTCCTTTCCTCTCACAAAGCGATCTGTTCCGAATGACTTCCGAAGTAGTTCTTTAATACCGGCAAAAGAAGACGCTGTTCCGGCTGCTCTAATTTCGGGTCTTTATCCAAGAGTTCTTGCATGGCGACTCGGCTTTGCCTCAACAGTTCGCCGTCTTCATAGAGGTTGGCGATGCGAAGCTCAGGCACACCGTGCTGGCGCGTTCCGAAAAAATCGCCGGGGCCACGCAGTTTCAGGTCTTTTTCGGCAAGCACAAATCCATCCTCTGTACGGCAAAGCGTCTGCATGCGCTCTTTGGCCACCCCTTCTTGGACATCGCTTTGCAAGATACACAAGGCCTCTTTTTCTCCACGACCGATTCTGCCACGCAGTTGGTGGAGCTGAGCCAGGCCGAACCGTTCGGCATTTTTAATCAGCATCAAGTTGGCGTTGGAGTTGTCCACGCCGACTTCTACCACGGTCGTTGAGACAAGAATATCTATTTCACCGGCATAAAAGGCGCTCATGACCGCCTGCTTTTCTTTCTCTTTCAAGGAGCCGTGGAGCAGTCCGACGCGTAAATCCGTAAAATATACCGTGCTGTACTCCTCGTAAGTTTTCTCGACAGACTCCAGGCTCAGCACCTGTTCGGAATCCTTTACTAGTGGGCAGATAACATAAACCTGCTCTCCCTCTGTCACGCGCTTTCTTATGATCTCGTGAATACGCAGCTCATCCTCTGTTCCGGCCGTGTAAGTCTTAATCGGTTTTCGTCCCGCAGGACGCTCATCTAAGGTTGAGATGTCCAGATCTCCATAAAGGATGAGGCCCAAACTGCGGGGAATGGGCGTCGCTGACATGACCAATGCGTGAGGACTATGGTTCTGTTCATCGAGCAGGGCCAATCTTTGCTTCACACCGAAGCGATGCTGCTCATCCGTCACTATAAGAGCTAAGTCTTTGAAAATAACCGATTTTTCCAGGAGGGCATGGGTACCGACTACAATGTCGATTTCGCCGCACGCCAAAGCCTGACGGATTTTCCTTTTTTCGGTGGCCGTCTGCTGACCGGTCAGTAGCGACACGCGAGCACGGCTGCCTGCCAGTTGTTCCTGCATGGTTTCAAAGTGCTGGTTCGCCAAAACAGAGGTGGGCGCCAAAAAGGCTGCTTGTTTACCGGACATGACGGCTTGTAACATGGCCAAAGCCGCCACCACGGTTTTCCCCGAGCCTACGTCGCCTTGGACCAAACGATTCATGGCCCTCGTCCTTGCCAAGTCAGCGGCGATTTCATTGAGCACCTTCTGTTGGGCCTTAGTCAATTCAAAAGGCAGAGCGGAAATAACCTCCCTATAGGTTTTCAAGCGTTCTTCGTTCAGTAAAAGCGGGGGAGCCTTGGCGCCCTCGTCCTCCATTTGACGTAGGACCTTCAGGCCGAGCTGCATCAAAAACAACTCCTCAAAAGCAAGGCGCTTCCTTGCCACTTCATAATTTTCAGCATTGGAGGGCTGATGGATTTGTTCGTAGGAGAAGGCCGCCGTCGCCAGTCCGTATCGTTTTCTTGTTTCCGCGGGAAGCAATTCCGGAATTTGATCATTCAATTTAATCAGAAGCCGGTCAATCAGATTGCGCAGCACGCCTTGAGTCAGTCCCGCCGTCAGCGGATAAATGGCCTTCAGGAAACTGCGCGTCTCCGTCTCATCTCCTTCTGTCGTAGCCGTCTCAAGGGCAGGATTATGTATTTCAAGCCCGTAGCGCCCCTGCTTACATTTGCCACGAAAAAGAAAAACTTCCCCTTTGACTAACTTGCTTTCAAGATAAGGCTGGTTAAACCAAACCGCCGGTAGATCCCCGCTCTCATCTCTTAACACCGTTCGAAGCGTGGTCAGACGCCCCTTGCGAAAAAGGGAGGGCTGACGGGCGACCCTGGCCACAAAAGTAACCTCTTCACCTGCTTTGAAACTTGAAATGCTTCGAGCATTGGTCCAGTCCTCATAAGCGCGCGGGAAAAAGTGGAGCAGGTCATTGCAGCTATGAATGTCCATTTTGGCAAAAAGCTGCTTTCTCTTCAGCGATACACCGTAGAGGACACTAATGCTCTGCGACAGGAAACGCAGGCCTTCTTCCACCGTCCTGATTTCATTTCCCATCACTTTGTTTCTTTCCGTG
>CAYFRY010000105.1:2427-5272 GCA_964345665.1 uncultured Oscillospiraceae bacterium | reverse complement strand
GACACCCCATCCCAGGAGTTATTCATGTGCAAACAGGTCTCCCGGCTCGACTTCACCCTACTCGGACGCCTTCCCGCCTTTCGGCAGTGGCTTCCTTGTCCTTTCGTCCATCTTACGGTTACTGGGATAGCTCGGAACTTTCATCCGATTCCCTCGGCTTTACGCCGACGCATTGCTGCGTAGGAGCACACGTGATTCACTTGTTCTTAGATTCTATCACATAAGGTGCAGATAAAAACGGCCCTCGTGACCTTATCCGTTTTGAAGAAGAAAAGCTTTTTTTGTAATATCAAACAAATCACATCGAAAGTCATTTGCTTGAAATGCTCGGTTTCTGAGTTGTATTATTAGGTATGTCTAACGTTAAGAGAAGTTTAAGAGAAGTATTTTCTAAGCGCACACCTTTCTTCCCCTTCCTGTTGATATGGCTGGAGTTAATAATACATTTGGCCGTCTTGTCAAATTTAAAGTATGCGCCGATCTATTTCCTTTTTGCCGTATCACTCGGTCTTTTTTGTGATGCGTTGCTTTCACTCCTTAGAGGCAGGGCGGCACTCCTGAGCTCGAATCTCCTCGCGGTTTTTTTTACACTGCTTTACATGGTTCAGTTCATCACAAGACATACGGTTCAGACCTACTACCCCTTAAGTGCTCTGCGTGTTGCCGGTGAAAATAAACTCTTTCAGTTCATTGACGTTATTCTTCTCGCGATTTTGGAGCACTTTCCTGTTCTCCTGCTCATGAGCCTTCCGCTTCTGCTCCTATTTATCAGCTATGGCAAAAGGAAACCCTTCTTTGCACGATATGAAGAGCGTCGCTTCGGGAAATTAATCTTTTCTTTAGCGAACAAGATTCATCAGCCTCTTTCATATAAAGAAAGCCTTGTTTTTCTGCTTGTCGCTGTCCTTTTTCATTTTGCCGCTCTGGGAATAATCTATCTCCCGGCCTGGACTTCGGACATCAGTCCGAAGCAATTTTACGAAAGTGATACAGACTATAACTACCAAGTAGAGGCCCTCGGTGTGTATACGATGATTCGTCTTGATCTCCAGCACATGATTAAGCCACCAAAGACCGGACTCTCCGACTTCTCCGTTCTGGAAGGGTTGGAAGAAAGGCCCAAGGAAGACAAGACTCAAAGGGAACAGCGGCAAGCGGCTGCTGAAGACTTGCCGGTCATCACGTCTTTTGATACGTCCCCGAATATGATGGCAGTCGACTTCACTCATATCGGCGAAAATACGGAGGATTCAGACATTGAGTGGCTCTGTAATTATTTTGCCAGTCTCACCCCAAGTAATAAAAATGAATATACTGGGATGTTTAAGGGTTACAATGTCATCTTTATTACCGTAGAGGCTTTGGACGGTTGTGCAATAAGTGAGGCCCATACACCGACACTACACAAAATGCGCAATGAGGGCTTCGTGTTCAATAACTTTTATACTGCGCTTCACTACACAAGCACGGCTAACGGGGAATTTCAAAACCTCCTCGGGCTCTATCCGAAAAACGGCAATCCCATCAGCATGTCACGTGTGGGTGAACTCGATACCAATTGCTATTTTTCACTTGCTCAGCAACTGGGACGCCTCGGCTATATGAACTGGGGCTATCATAATAACTGGGACCTCTACGGCCGTAAGGACTCACACAGCACGGTCGGCTATTACTGGCAATACGAATACCATGGACTTTGGGGCGATCTTAAGGCAGACGGTGACTTAGAATGGCCTCAAAAGGACACGGTCATGGTTGAAGAAAGCATGTCAGATTATATGACCGGTAACAGTCTCTTCAACGTTTATTACCTTACCGTTTCTGGCCATATGCCTTACGGATGGAACTGGGCAACCGAATCCTATCGAGAAGAGCTTTCAGGACTCGATTACAGTACGCAGACCGCAGGATACATAGGCTCTGTTGTCGAATGTGACCGTGCCGTCAAGATGTTGGTGGACGGACTGGAAGCAAATGGAAAACTGGAGAACACAGTCTTTGTCATCGTCCCTGACCATATCCCCTATTCTTCGATAGAGACTAAAGAAGAAATATGTGGGCATGAATTCGGGACTTCAGAGGCGATTACAGCCATCAACGAGTCAGCCATTGACTTCGAGGTCTACAAAAATTCGCTCATTCTCTGGAGCGCAAGTATGGAAAAGCCTGTCGAAATCGATAAGGTTTGCTGTCAGGTGGATATCCTTCCCACGCTTTCCAATCTGATGGGACTGGAATTTGACTCAAGAATGCTCAGCGGAAGTGACATTCTGAGTGACAGCCCGGGGCTCGTTGTCTTTTCCTCAAGATCTTGGAGAAGTGACAAAGGATTTTACAACAGCTTTGACCAAAGCTTTACCCCGGCGCCGGGGACCATGATGATGACGAAGGAAGAAGAGGCCTCGTATGTTGAGACAATGAATGCCCTCGTAAGCTGCAAACTTGATTGTACTGCCAAAATAATTGAAAGTGATTTCTATGATTATGTCTTCGGGTCCGATCGAAAAAGAATAGAAGGAGCAATCGCTCCGGCGAATTGATTGGGAAAAACACACCGTTATTAAATGGTTTTAATCGTACCTAAGTGCCCTATTTTTAATAACATCCGGGATCGGATTATACCTACACCTCAACTTTGTTACTTTTTGCCAAACTAAGGGCTATTTTTTCGAATAAGTTCCACTCCTTATACCACGGCATCTCCGACCTATTGTTGTTATAATGACCTCATGCTTTAATGCATGGATTACCCGGAAATAGGAGTGAGCAACAATGCCGATTTCTTTTCATGAAAAATCAAAAACTTTTCACCTCTATAATGAGCAAATCAGCTACATCATGGAGG
>CAYFRY010000105.1:0-2383 GCA_964345665.1 uncultured Oscillospiraceae bacterium | reverse complement strand
TATTACGGCAAGCGTGTCCACGACCGTGAGGATTGCTCCGAACAGAGTAACGACGCTTTTTTGATGCACGGTATTTGCAGCATGTCTCACGGACTTGCCCTGCAACATCAAAGGCAAGAGTATCCGGCACCCGGAATAGGCGACTTCCGTGAAGAGGCTTTTGTTTTAAAACAAGCCAACGGGAGCCATGTGTCCCGCTTTGAATATACCAAGCACAGAATCTATGAGGGAAAGGACGCTTTATGTGGCCTTCCCGCCACCTATGTGGAGGAGAAGGACGAGGCTACAAGCTTAGACATCGTCATGTATGACCCCGTCAGTGAAACCCATCTCATTCTCAGCTATAGCATTTATAAAGATTTACCCGTCATCACAAGGAGCGCTCGCTTCGAGCAGGTCGGTGCAGAAAGCGTCGTATTGAGAAAAGCGCTTTCACTTTGTGTCGACTTCCCCGGCTCGGACTTCGAAATGCTTCAATTATCAGGCGCATGGGCGAGGGAGCGCAGAATCGTAACACGCAAGCTCGTTCCCGGAACACAAGGGGTCGGTTCTACCCGAGGCGCCAGTAGTGCAGAACAAAATCCCTTTATCGCTTTGCAACGTCCTCATACGACAGAACATAACGGAGAAGTCTTCGGTTTCTCATTCGTTTACAGTGGAAATTTCTTGGCCAATGTTGAGGTCTCGAATCACAACATTACAAGGGTGCTTATGGGTATTCATCCCTTCTGTTTTGAATGGCCACTCTCTCAAGGCGAATATTTCCAAACCCCTGAAGTGGTGATGGTCTATTCGGATAAAGGCTTAAACGGCATGAGTCAGACCTACCACACGCTGTATAGAAACCGTCTCGTGCGGGGCATGTGGAGAAACATGGAACGTCCCATCTTGATTAACAACTGGGAAGCGACCTACTTTGATTTTAATGAAGAAAAAATACTGGATATCGCGTTAAAAGCGAAAGAGTTGGGAGTTGAGCTCTTTGTTCTGGACGACGGTTGGTTCGGCGAACGTAATATCGATGATCGCAGCCTCGGCGATTGGTATCCGAACAGGTCAAAATTACCCAGCGGAATCTCAGGACTTTCGAAAAAGATTGAAGACATGGGACTCAAATTCGGTCTCTGGATAGAACCTGAGATGGCCAATAAAAACTCGGACCTTTACAGAGCACATCCGGACTGGATTCTGTCCACACCCGACAGATATGAGTCCATGTTCCGTGATCAGCACTGCTTGGATTTTTTAAGAAAAGAAGTCGTCGATTATATCTTTACCTTACTGGACAAAGTACTTTCCGAGTCGAGTATTTCTTATATCAAGTGGGATATGAATCGATACATGTCCGAAGTTTTCTCAAGAGGAGCCTCACCCGAAATGCAGGGTACGGTAATGCACCGCTATATACTCGGTGTCTATAACCTATACGAGCGACTGATTGAGAAATATCCGGAAATACTCTTTGAATCCTGCGCCAGCGGAGGTGCCCGTTTCGATCCGGGCATGCTCTTCTATTCACCTCAAATCTGGGCCAGCGACAATACGGATGCGGTCATGCGCCTTCGAATACAATACGGTACCAGCATAGTCTACCCGCTCTCCAGTATCGGTGCGCATGTCTCTGCCGTTCCCAATCATCAGGTTAACCGGCTAACTCCCCTGGAAACTCGCGCAAATGTTGCTTTCTTCGGCGATTTCGGCTATGAGCTGGATCTAAACAGCCTTTCGGAAGAAGAGCACACTCAAATAGCACGGCAAATCGCGTACTACAAAGAACACCGAAAACTCTTCCAATTCGGAAAGTTTTACCGTATACAGAGCCCCTTCGAAGGAAACTATACTTCCTGGATTGTCGTCAATGAAGATAAGAGCGAGGCTATCGCTGCCTGGTATCAGCTCATGAACCCCGTAAACTGGTCTTGGCTTAAGATAAGGTTGTGCGGATTGAATCCCGATACGCTCTATGAGGTCCGCTATGATGAATACAAGTATTCCATGTACGGTAGCGAGATTATGCAAATGGGTGTCCCGGCCGACCGCATACATTTGACGAACAAGGGTGGTGACTTCAGCTCCTTACTCATTCACATTAAAGCCAGATAAGGCCAAGAATTGATGCGTTCTTTTTCAAACTTTCAACGCCGGAAAGGTACTGAAAAGAACGCCATTTTTTTGGCTTCTTGGGAAAAGAGGAATCTCATTTGAGACAGCCCCTCTACTCATCAAGTTTGAGCACGGACATAAATGCTTCCTGCGGAACCTCGACAGAACCGACTTGGCGCATGCGCTTTTTACCTTCTTTTTGTTTCTCAAGCAGTTTTTTCTTACGTGTGATGTCTCCGCCATAGCACTTGGCCAAGACATCCTTGCGGTAGGCGCGAAC
>CAYFRY010000104.1:4573-5277 GCA_964345665.1 uncultured Oscillospiraceae bacterium | reverse complement strand
CTTGGCCAGTACCCATTGCTTCTCCGTAGAAGGACAGGTCTCACTGTTTTCATCGGACTGTGTGTCATACGTAATATAGTCTAAGAAATAGTCTAAAGCACTTTTCAATGGATCTTTCCTCTTTTCTATCATGGTTTAAAGTGCTTTCATTTTACACTAATGTGTGCGTATGGAAGCCGATTTTTGATACAATTGAATAGATAGAGACCTTAAGATGAACATTTGATAGGAGTAACGAATATGGAAATTTGTCAGCACTGTAAAAATGAGATTCCTGAGGACAGCAAATTCTGTCAGTTTTGTGGAAAAAAGATAGAGAATACAGCGATTATAAAACAAAAATTCTGCACCAAATGTGGCCAGGAAGTACCTGATGCTGCGAAATTTTGTGTTTATTGCGGCACAAAAGCCGGGGTAAGCGTTACGCTCCCTCCCGCTACTGAGCTAAGTTCGCAGACCGGGGTAAAACCACCGGCAGCAAGTCCGCAAGCAAGTACTCCACCTGTCTCCACACCGACATTTTCAGCAACAACTCCTCCGGAAACACCTGTAGCTCCGCTCTCTGCAGCCGCACCGCCGTCATCTGCACCGCAGTATACCCCGGCGACGCAGCCGATCTTAGCCCCACAGGGCCAAGCTCCCGCTAATCCCTTCATGATGCAACAAGAACCGCTCATGCCAAACGGAAAGATGAATGGAGGGAC
>CAYFRY010000104.1:2674-4563 GCA_964345665.1 uncultured Oscillospiraceae bacterium | reverse complement strand
AACAAAATCCGCCAAAAAATGGCTTATTCCTCTTATTGCCGTACTCGCCTTAGCCTTGGTCGCCGCCGGCATTTTTCTTATTCCTCCGCTTGTGCGTAACGCCAAACTGAGAAAAGATCCGAGCCAACGTTTAATTAACAGCATCGAAGCCATGGGTGAAGAAGAGATCATGGATATCAGTATCGCCTTGGATTTAAGCGGGCTGCTGAGCGAAGGCCCGGATTATGAAAAACAAGTTGCGGTAGCGGAAGTCTTTAAGAACGTTGAATTGCGAATCCAAGCAGAGAAAAAAGAGGATGAAAGCAGCATGCGTTTTGCCGCAGAATACAAAAACTCGCCCATGCTCTCACTGGACATGCATTCCTCGTTTGACAAAATTACTTTGCTCAGTTCCGAGCTCCTGCCCCAAGGAATTAATTTAGACACAAAACTCAATCCGGATACCGTACAATCCATCGATTATGAAAAGTATCTGGACATTATCCGGGACACAGAAGCTCCCTCCTATAAAGCCTTTGCCAATAATTTCGAAAACTACGAAAAAATCTTTAAGGACTGGCTGAGCCCTCAAATCGTTGAAAACGGTAATAAAACCGTACAGATTATGGAGGGAGACAAGGCACGTTCCGTAGAGGTGGAAGAGTTTTGTTTGGAACTGGACGAAGAATCCTCTCTTCGCCTGATGCAATTATTGATTTCGGAAATAAAAACGGATACCAAATTTTTCGACTGGTTGGAAGACCGCGTCAACCTCCTCTACAAGGAGTTGTCCGAAGACCCGGCGCTTCTTGAACAAAATCCTGAAATCGGCGAATTTTTGCCGGAAATGCTCAACCTGGTTTCCGAAGTCAAAAAGAGTTTGGATGACTTGAGTGATCAACTGGATGCGTCCATGGAAAATAGAAGCGGTGAATCTGAATCAGGCCAGGCAATGACCCTCAAGTTTGCCTTCGAGGGGCTTGACCGTTTACGTGAGCTGCGCATTGGCCCAAGTGATGACCGGAATAACGACAGCCCCATGCCGGAAATTATTTTACGTTTCAATGATACAAAGGCTCTTTCGAATGCGAAGGCTTTAAAAAACGCCTCCCAAACAGGACCTGTCTTGAATCTTTCAAATGCCGCCTTCGCGCTCTTCAGCGGAAGCAGTTCGTATGGCATGTCAGCAGAGGACATGCTCTATATGGCGGAGTCCATGGGAACAAGCTTAGAAGAACTGAGCAGCACCTTCACCTTATTGGAAGAGGTCAGCGGACAAATTCAAGGCAACATGCAGGCCTTACCGTCCGTTAATCCGGCCATTAAAGAACTGATGGGTGATTTAAACAAAGCCGGCTTAACAGATGAGGAAATCGCGCAAGCCTTTGAGTTTCTCTTCAACTGATACTCAAGTGTTTGACGTACTGAAAGGAAAACATCCATGTATATACATGCAAGGATGCTGTCAAAAGCCTATAAAGATACTGTGGTATTCAGCAACTTATCTTTTACAATACCCGATGCCTGCATTTTCGCCTTAACAGGTCCTAACGGGAGTGGGAAGTCAACCCTATTAAAAATAATGGCAGGTCTTATTCCTCCGGATTCAGGCTTCTTGTTCGTCTCGGAACAAGAGGCCCTGCCTGCCCTTGCTCCTCCGGATCCAAACACCATCGCGCCCTTGCCCGATTGTATTTACTTAAGTCAGGATACACAGCTTTTTAACGAACTTACCGTTGCCGATAATTTAAAGATCTTTTCAAGTAACAAGGCTCCTCTGAATCAAACCTTCAAGGGAGATGCCCACCCCATTCAATCCTATTTGGCAGAGGCTTTGGGCTTGAGAGATTTTTGGAATAAGCCGGTAAGGAAATTGTCCGGCGGTCAAAAACAACGTCTTCATTTGGCCA
>CAYFRY010000104.1:0-2664 GCA_964345665.1 uncultured Oscillospiraceae bacterium | reverse complement strand
GGTATTGATGTCTATTATTTAAAAGCTTTGGGCGAGGTGCTGAAACAAATGGCACAGAGCGGACGTACCCTCATTTTTTCAACACATAACCAATCCCTACTTGCAAACTTGGCCGATGCCGGTTTGGAACTGGGTCGGTAGGTGCGCTATGTACGGTCTCTTAATCAAGCTCTACTTTAAAAGAAGCCTCCGCCTGTTTATCAGTTTGCTACTTGTTTTAATGCTCTCTTTCTCTCTGGGCTTTTCCGTAAAATACCTACTGCCAAGCCAGGATGTACCGATGCTTGCTTGGGTCAGTGCAGATCAAGGCGCTCTGACGGATATTCTTCTGAATTCAATCACAGAAAACGTAAAGGATTTTAGAATCATCGAATGTTCTGAGGAAGAGGCTAAGCAAGGCTTAGAAAACGGCCCGTTCGTCGCAACCCTACGCCTACCTGAACAAAGCGGGGAGCGCCTGGACCGGGGCGAAGAACTTGTCATCGAACTTCAATATGCAGACATTTCCGCTACGCTGCGTAGACGCCTTTCTTACTATGTCAATCAATTTATCTACAGCTTCAACCGTGCACAGGCCGAGACTGAGCTCAGCTACTCTTTACTGGATAAACACGGCCATGTCTCGGACGATACCCTGGTCGGTATCTTTCCTAACGCCGTTAAGCATTTTGCCATCGCCTTTTTAGCCCGTTCTCAAGCCCTTGAAAGTCCGGAAACGGAGGATACGGCATCCGCCCTTCCCTGGTATGAATATGTAACGGATACGCTGATTCTTCTTTTCATTTTTTTCGCTTCTCATGCTTTTTCCCAAACATTCTCCAAAGATTGGAAGGACGGTTTGGCTCAACGTTTGGCCAAACACAGAAAAACACGCTGGGCCTTTATGCTTTGTTCAAGTGCCATTCAAAGCGTTTTTTTGGGAATTTTGTTCTTTGTTCTATTATTCTTTGGCAAAAGTTCAGTCCGACTGCCTCAGGATTTCCTCCTGCTCTTCTTATTCTTAATCGTAGTCATTTTTACAAATAATACGCTGGCGCTTCTTCTGGCTAAAAAGGGTAAGGCTTCGGAGCTACAGCTTATTGTCGCTCTCGTCATACTGTTCGGATCCGGTTTGCTTCTGCCTTTAAGTTTCTTCCCTTCGCCCCTCTACCGTTTGGCTCAGTTCAATCCTTTCAGTCGAATCCATCAGTACTTACTCTATGAGCGGCCCTATTCTTTATGGCCTTTTATCGTGGCGCTCCTACTCTTGTTTTTGAGCTATGAATTAGCCAGCAGACGGGCTCTGAAAAGCGAAGAGAGTCGTCTTAAAAAGATCGCTTTTATAAATCAGGAGGTGCGTAGACATTAATAAAAAACAAGTCTATTTTAATAGGGCATTGTTTGTAGCCCAAGTCAAAAAAGGGAAGTGGTTTCTTCGCATGTTTCTCCTTTCTTTACTGAGCGTATTACTCTGTTTTCTGCTTGTTTTTGCCAATAAACAAATCGTACAAAGTTATAAAATAGCCTATCAGGATCTTGACCTAAGCCCTCTTTCCGCCGAATTCATAGCGTCTTTGAACGCCCGCGACGAGCTTGAGCTGGAAGTGTTTGAAGCACTTGAACAAAGTCCGGCCTCCGAACGGCAGCGTTTACTTCTGAATGGGACCTATGACTATTGCTTATTGATTCCTGAAGGCTTCGGAGAAAGTCTTCATCAGGGTCGCTTTGCCGGCTTATTGGAAGTCTACCGTTTGGAGGGCAGCTCAGCCAAGTCTTGGGTAGATGAGCAGCTTTCTCTAAACCTCTTTGATCTTTGGGGAAGTAGCTATACTGAAAGTCTGCTGGCCGAACACGGATTGCATTTCAGCAGAACGGATTTGGAAAAAGAGCGGCAAAGTCTGAACACGCGGACGTTGGTCCGTTTACAAGAGTCCGGCGCGGAGAGGGATCAGTCCGAGGCACCGCAGGAAAAAAGCCTCTCCCTCCCTCTTTTAATCGCCCTGGCGTGGTTCTTTCTGCTGTTAATCATCACTTTACATTGGGCTTCCAATTTACAAGAAGTCTATGCCGACGACGTTCAGCAAAGACTGAAGATACATGGCTGCTCAAGCACAGCCTATTACCTTACACAATTCTCTGTCTTATTCTTACGTTTATTATTTTTAAGTTTCTGTTTCTTTGTTTTAAGTTTACTGCTTCCGTTATTCTTAAATGGACTGTTGCCCGGCCAAGCCTTTAAAGTCAATCTTTTTGACGTTTTATTCCAACGAGGCCTGCGACCCTCTTTGCTTTATCTTATGACCCTTATTCCCTTGTTTTTCAGCACTTTGATCAAGGAGAAGCAGATCTCGGCTATGCTGCGCCTCTTAATCCTTGCTCTGGCTATCCCGGTATTTGTTTTGTGGTGACAGCCGCATGGCGATTGCGCTTTAAGGATGCGTTTCGCTTATGGTTTCGTCCGCCCGTGTTACCGGAACTACAATCTGTCATGAAAAACGGAAAAAAGAGGTGCGGCAGAAAAGTTAATCTGTAAGAGTCCAGGACATGACGATACAGCTTGAAAACTTGCAGGACGAGTTCTCCATTTGGAGGAGCAGGTCATACCGTCGTAAAAACGATCCAATTTGGCTAAAATTTTCGACGGTACGAGTCCAGGACATGACGACAGAGCTTGAAAACTTGCAG
>CAYFRY010000103.1:1569-5361 GCA_964345665.1 uncultured Oscillospiraceae bacterium | reverse complement strand
TATCAGTCAGGAACAGGGGGAGGAGGATGAGGATGAGGAGAAGCTGCCTTCAGGCGTCATCAGACGTGAGGTGGTCTTCGGAGCGCCCTACGATACCCTGGCTTCTGAGGCGAACCGAGCGGAAATGCCCGACTTTGACGGCATCAACGACAATGCTTCCGGCGTCGCGGCCTTGTTGGCGACGATGAAGGAACTGAAGAAAATGAGCAGCCCCTTTGATGTGACTTTTGTCTTCTTCGGCGCACGTTATGACAATTTTCAGGGTTCATTGACTTATGCGACTTCAATGGCGGCAGATGCGCATAATGTAGAAGGTGTCTATATTGTGCAGGGAATCTATGCGGGCGAGCGTCTCTACACACATGCGGGGCGCAATTCTCTCAAAGCCAATCAGAAATATTTGATGCGCAGAAAACTTTATGAAATGACCGACATCGCCTTGGAATCGAATATTTATGAGGTTTTGAACGTCGGTGTTTATACCAATCAAGCCAATTTCAGGGTGGAGGTGCCCGGCTACGGAGAAGGACATCTTTACCGTGAGTTTACTTTGAATGACGGAGACTATTTACCCTTTGACAGCATAGATATTCCCTCCGTCTTTATCCAAGCGGGGAACTATTCGGGAAAATCTCTGGCTGAACTAAAAGAATCCACTTTGCCGGTCTTTAATCAGTCCGGCGGTTTGATTTCCAACACGAATTTGGACAGTAGCCTCTTTCTTGAAAGGGTTTTACCTGAAACGGAACTGCAGCGTCGTATCAATGCCGTGGCCTATCTTTTGGTCACAGTAACCCAAAAAATGGTCGAGGGACTGAAATTGGCCTAAGCACAGACCCCTTCAGCACCTCACCTTCCATGAAGCAGAAAGGCGGACCGTATGACATTTTTGACTCTTAGTATTTTCGGCATTAAGGCCTGGTTGTTTTGGCTGATTTTAGCCTTTATCTTCTTTGTTTTTGAAGCGGCAACCGTCGCTTTACTCAGTGTTTGGTTCGGCCTGGGTGCCTTGCTTGCAGCCGCCGTAGCGGTCTTAGGCGCCGGCGTGGCGGTACAGATCATCGTTTTTATCCTCGTCTCCCTGATGTGCCTGCTTTGGGGCATCAAATACCGTGACCGCATTTGGATAGCCCGAAAGCATAAGACACCCACCAATGCCGACCGCTTACTCGGGAAAGAAGGTCTGGTGCTGGAGCCCATTAATAATTTGCGTGGCCGTGGTCAGGTGAAAGTGGAAGGCCATGTGTGGAGTGCAAGAACAGCGGACGGAGAACCTGTAGAAGAAGGGGTACTCGTACGTGTGACGGCCATCAGCGGAGTCAAGCTGGTCGTCGAACGGATATAAAACAACAATCATTCAGATTGTGTCAATAGATTACTTATCAGTTTTATTAGGGCAAAGGAGAAGCCTATGTTGAATCATTTTCTAAGTCTACGTTTTTATTTTGATGCCGCGGACATTGCGGGCATCTTCGGATTAATCCTCTTCTTAATTGTTATTTTACTCATTTTGTTCCGCAATGTGCGCATAGTTCCGCAGGCGACCAGCTATGTTATCGAACGTCTGGGCACCTATCTTAAAACTTGGGAAACGGGCCTGCATTTCAAGATTCCCTTCGTCGATCGCATTGCCAAAGTGGTCTCATTGAAAGAACGTGTTTTTGATTTTAAACCTCAGGCCGTGATTACGAAAGATAATGTCACCATGCAAATCGACACGGTTCTCTTCTATATGATTACGGATCCGAAACTCTTTACCTATGGTATTGAAAACCCAGCGGTGGCCATCGAAAACCTGAGCGCCACGACCCTGCGTAATATCATCGGTGATTTGGAACTGGATGAAACGCTGACGTCCAGAGACCTGATCAATACGAAGATGCGCGTTATTCTGGACGAGGCGACCGATCCTTGGGGTATTAAAGTCAACCGTGTGGAACTGAAAAACATCATTCCGCCCGCAGATATCCAAAGTGCCATGGAAAAGCAGATGAAGGCCGAACGTGAAAAACGCGAAAAAATCCTGATTGCCGAGGGTGAAAAAGAGTCCGCCATTCGGAGAGCTGAAGGTGAGAAAGAAGCCGCTATCCTGCGCGCAGACGCGCATAAAGAGTCACAAATCCGTACGGCACAAGGTGAGGCGGAAGCCATTTTGGTGGTCCAAAGAGCAAGAGCGGAAGGTCTGCAAATGATAAAATCCGTCGAAGCGGATAAGGCCCTGATTGCCCTGCGCAGCTTAGAGGCCATGGAAAAAGTCGCCGACGGAAAAGCCACGAAAATCATTATTCCGTCCGAACTCCAAAATCTTGCCATCTTAGGAGCCACTCTGAAAGAAATCAGCACGGATCCCGAGAATGCATTGGAAACCTTAAATGAGGCTAAGAATACCTCACCCAAACACCCTGCGCGTCCGCCCATGGGTTTCAGCTAACCGGCCCCCGGACCGGCAGCCCCCGCCCCTCAAAACCCGGTTCAATTGAACCGGAATGTTCCGCAGGGAAAACCTTTGCCACAGCCTAATCATCCGGGCTATCCTTATTTCAGCAGCACGGGTATCCCTTTACACTGAGCTGAACGGCAGCACGACGATTTTTCTTTTGTAATCCGTTAAGGTGAAAAATGAGAAAGGATGCAAAACCATGCTACTGGGTGTCCGCATTCAAAATTTCGCGCTCTTGAAAGAGTTCGTCTTCGGCCTTGCGGCTGAGGATTTGGAGGCTGAGCGCCTATCTAAGATCGGTCAAAGCCTTTTCCCCCTAAAGCGCATGTCCGCTATCATCGGGCGAAACAATGTAGGAAAAACCATTTTTTTCGAAGCCTTGGATTTCCTGGGTGACTGTCTGCGATACAACGTGGCCTATGCCTCTAATCTCTTTCAACGCGGCGGCTTTTCAAAGCTTCACACCATAGGAAGTGAGGAGCGAATGCAGTTCGAGCTGCTTTATCTCACCCCTTGGGCAGATGAGCTTTTGAATTACCGTCTGGATATTGAAGGTGACCGGCACGGTCGCCCTCGCGTTGTTTATGAAAAAGTTTCGAGTTTTCCTATCAGCCAAGCACTGCATAAATATATTCGCGGCAGCCGTGTTCATGCGGGTTTTGCCACGGAAGAGAAACCTGAACCGAAGCTCCTTTTAGAACTCAAAGAGGGTGTAGGCGGTGTTTTGGTTCAAAATGACTGGGAAGAAGCAGCTTTCGCGGACTTAAAGGCGCCGGCTTTGGCTACTTACGGACGCATGTTGAAATTTAAGGGCCTACGCAATCTTTATCGTTTCATCACGGGAATCTTTTTTCTTCGCGACAGCGGTGAGGATTTGCACGGTGAGCACGATAAGTTACTGCATGAGCAGGGCGGTCATCGCCATATCAATCGCAGTGCTTCTAATATCAGAAATGTACTTACATACCTCAAACAAGAAAATCCGAAAGAGTTCAGAAAAATGATGCAGCGCATCGAGGCGCGCATCCCTTCTTCGCAACGTCTGGATGACTATGTTCTGGACCGCGGGATTACCAGCGGTGAGGCACGGCTCTTTGTGATTCTACTTTTGCTTGAAGATCCAAGGCCCAGACCCTTGATTTTACTTGAGAATCCGGATGCCTCGCTTTATCATGACATGGTGGAAAAACTCGGTAACGCCCTGCGTGACTACAGCCTGCGCAGCGAGGAAGTTCAAGTCTTCTTTTCGACGCACTCCTCTATATTATTGGAATCCCTTACACCGCAGGAAGTTTGGGTTTTAAGACGTCCTGAGCATGAAATGAAGCGCAGCTACTTACAAACGATGGAAG
>CAYFRY010000103.1:0-1559 GCA_964345665.1 uncultured Oscillospiraceae bacterium | reverse complement strand
CACCGGTTAATCCCGAGGAACGCGCCATGGCCCAAACGGAGCCTTCTCCATTTGAAGAGCCTTTCCCTTTATCCGGCTCCAAAGCTTTCTGTGTAGCCGCCTCTCCCATGGTGCGGGCCATGTATAAAGAGGGCGTCGGTCTCGGTGCACTGTGGTACTCCGGTCATTTTGATACTGACAGCGGATACTGAGCATGAACCCGAAAACTAGGCATTATCATATTGAGGCCTTAGTGGAAGATCGGTCCGGCGGCATGATCATGGCCGGCATGATGGAAAAGATTTTAAGCGAACATGAGCGACGAGACGAGACGACAACGTGGAGTTTGGCTATACGTCCCCATCGCGGTATCGGCAACTTACCTCAAGACTTGCATCGAAAACCTGGGCCTTTTACCTCTCATCTGCTGGGACTTTTGCCGGCAAAATTAAAAGCATACCAAGGTCTTGAACCGGGTACGGGTGGCGATGTCATCTTGGTCATTCTGGATGCGGACGACAAGGACAGTCGGAAATTGTATAATAGCATTCGTTTTACAGCGCAAAGTCTGGCCCCCGAGAAAAAGGTGATTATCGGTTTAGCGGTTGAAGAACTGGAGTCATGGCTGCTTGCCGATCGGAAAGCGATTTTGCAAGCCTACCCCGAAGCGGATCTCGATGTTCTGGACAGCTACAAGCAAGACAGTATTTGCGGCACTTGGGAGGTCTTGGCCAAAGCGGTATTAGGTTCCAGAGCACAAGGGCTTATTGAAACGGGTTACCCGGCGGTGGGTATGTATAAGGCGGAGTGGGCCGGAAAAATCGCCCCCTTCCTTGATCCGGAGCGCAATGTCTCGCCCAGTTTTAATCGCTTTTACAAGGCTCTTAAATCCGTTTTGGAAAATCCTGACCGCCATTTATAAGGCTCTTAAATCCATTTTGAAAAAGCCTGACCGCCTATCGGAGCGCACAGACCCACAAAAAGACCTACAGAATGAAACAGGAAGAAACCTTGAAATAAACCGTTATGAAGCAAGAAAAAATACTCATTCTCGATAACCCGATGTCCCGCGGCCCGCGTGCCGCTTATGTCCATATTCCGTTTTGCCGTAAAAAATGTGGTTACTGTGATTTCTATTCTTTCAAGGCGGACGATTCCGAAATAGCGGCCTATGTGCGGGCCTTGCTGTCCGAAATCCGCTACATGTCTTCGCTGAATTCTCTGTTTCCGGCCCGCGAACGTCTGGATTCCGTTTATTTCGGCGGAGGTACGCCGAGCTTGTTGACGGCCGAGCAGGTTTCGCAAATACTACAGGCTCTGGATGAAAGCTTCGGCTTGGCAGATCGTTGTGAGATAAGTTTGGAAGCCAATCCGGACAGTTCATCCTCACAGCGCTTTTTAGATTATCGGGCGGCGGGTGTTAACCGCCTGAGCTTGGGTGTTCAGTCGCTGCAGGATGATTTACTTCGGAAGCAGCGGCAGCGTGTGGCGCAGTTCCTTGTCCCGCTTCGTTAGAATAAATACCTCTTTTAACACCCCATGCAATGGTTGAACCCAATATTCCACCAAAAGTTGCATTC
>CAYFRY010000102.1:3753-5383 GCA_964345665.1 uncultured Oscillospiraceae bacterium | reverse complement strand
GGCGGTATGGACTAAGAGAAGGGATTGTTATTATGGAAGGATTTTCAGAGAAAAGATTTGGGATTATTGTGCGATTATCTTTCAGGTTATCTAAGCACAACAAATTAGAATTTTAAAGAGAGATCACTATGATTTATTTAATAGAAGCAACTGCACAATACAGTAAGGAACTGGAAGATTTCAGAAGAGAGATCATTGAACATGATGCAGATAGTGAAGATCAATTCGCAGGATGTATGGGGTTGAGAAACACAGCCAGTTAATATTTGTAACCTTAGAAAAAGTGAAGCAACTTGTCAGCAGGTGGGTGCAAAGGTTCCTTCGACAACCTATTTTGCAATCAGAAAGAGTGACGAAAAACTAGTAGGTGTAATAGATCTTCGTCATCACATTAACCATCCTATATTGGGTACCCCGAGACACCATTATTGATGTCATACTTTAATGGGAATATGTCGTTCATTTTTTCTGTTAATGGAAACATATCATTGTTTCGCTCTTATTCTTAAGCTCCACTCTAAATAAACTTCCATTTTACCTCACTATGGAATAGGCTTGAAAACTAAAATTATTTGTTCGTTTGGATCCAATATCTTTTCATTATGAATCCTTCGACTTCAATATTTTTCTCAAATATTCCACCATTTGCTAATATTGTTTTCTCACTTACAATATTTCTTTCATCACAAGTCACCAAAAGTTTTTGTATTCCTTTGTCATTTGCATTTTTAATATTCAGCCGAAGCATTTCTTTAGCATATCCTTTGCCACACTCAGATGGCCTAACTGAATATCCACAATGTCCTCCCCAGGTATGTGGAGACGATGGTTCTTTTGTCCAAACTTGATGTCAACCAACATATAAAAGTGAAATCAGTTGAGCGGACCATGCGGCCCGGATCGGTGTCCCGGTCATTGACATAGACCGGAACCGGTTTTTTGGCGCATGAACGGCAAACTTGTTCCGGATGCCGAGACAGTGCCGGAGCTCAGGACAATCCTTTGCCAGGCCAAAGTTCTAGCTAAGCGTTACTAAAGGATTCGGCCTTTCTTATACATGAATCTGGCGACGACGACTGTCACGACGACACTGACCGGAATCAGGACGCTTACGGCACCGGATAGTGAAGGCTCGATCAGAAAAATGGTGAGCATCAGTAGGATTGGCGCCACCGCAATCTGCCAGTTCTTGGCCAGGAAAACGATGGCCAATCCGCCGAACAAGGCGGGCAGAACGTTGGCGAAGGCAGGGGCGAGCACCGGGGACTCCAGAACCGGACTGAGGACATTCAAGAGGACAATGCCCAGGACCAGAATCACGGTGGTGACGATAGAGCTGACAGCGATGGCTATGGTTGAAATTAGTTCACCTTCTTCTGTGTTGGGTTCGACTTTGGCAATCTGCATCGCCCGGAGCGCCGCGGGGACCTTCATGGCGGTGAGGTTACCGGTCACAAATCCAAGATAAGAACCTCCGGAGCCCAGCATGGGGCTGAAGGTAAAAGCCTCGATGATGCCGACCGTCCAGAAAACAGGGGCGACAGCTAAGAGTCCTTGGACGATGATGCGTGCATCCGGCCAAACACCGAAGAGGACGGAAGTGAGCAGCGGATAGGAACAGAAGGCAAGT
>CAYFRY010000102.1:2756-3628 GCA_964345665.1 uncultured Oscillospiraceae bacterium | reverse complement strand
TATTGCCAGCACGAGGGAGACGCGGCCCAAGCTGTGGATTTTCTCAAGATACTGTGAAGTGCTCAGTTTGTGGTTCATACAGTTCAGCCTCCAATCCATTGGGTGAGAGGAATGGCAAAAGCCATGCCGCCCAGCATACTGAGGGGCATCGCATAGTTTTCAAGCCAATTCCACTTGAGTAATTTAATCGCAGCGCCGAAGAGAAGCATGAGGACGGCAGAGAAGAGCATGACAAAGACCGGTATCCAGCCCGGCAAGCCCGCACGAATGTCCGCAAATACCATGCCCAGAAATGTGGCAATCATACCGACAAAAAGACATTCCATCAGGATAGTGCTCCAACGTTTGTCTTTGCTGGCGAGTTTTTTCAGGCTCTTATTCATATTTTTCTGGAAGAACAAAATCACCAGGATACCGGACATGATTCCCAGGGTCATGACCCAGGCAAGGGCGACATAGCTGGCACCGTCCGTTAGCGGCTGATCCATGGGCAGGCTGAGCAGTTTGGCAACGGAAGCTGCTGCGGGCAGTTCATAGGTCAAAGCGCCAAGAACAGACAGGCGAAGCCAAGGAAGAGGCAAGCCTAAAAAGCGTGACAGACTGATTAGTCCAAGTAAGACTCCGATAGCCGGAGCGACGGTGAACAGTCCGCTTCCGACGACCACACCTCGAAGTGTCCGGCTACTGATTTTGAGTTCGCGGGCGCGGCGCCAGGCTTTGGCCAGGAAGAAGAAGGCCTGGCCCAGGACATAGGCGATGATGACACCGGCGAGTACGAACAGGATCGGGTGGTTGATGTTGAATTCCATGTTTAGTCCTCACTCTCTGGATTATTGCAGATTCTGCATAAACTCCCGATAGAATCGAATCAT
>CAYFRY010000102.1:0-2746 GCA_964345665.1 uncultured Oscillospiraceae bacterium | reverse complement strand
GCGGCTTGGAAGGAAACGGTAGCTGTTGTCGGCTACGGAGTCATAGTAGCGGCAGTCGGTACCGCCCACCATCAGATACGGTAAAGCAATGGCGTCCGGAAAGATTCGGGCGATTGTACGACGGATGTGCTCCATACCTTCACCGTCGACAGCAGAGACAGCAGTCGGCTCATTGGCCATAATCTCTTCAATCTCATATTCGTGACCGAAAGCGGCCAAATAAGCGAGGATGCTCTCAACGGTCTCTCCTTGGAGAATCCGAATATTCGCTACGCAGGAGGCTGTTCGCGGCAAGACATTGTGACCGCTGCCGCCTTCGGTCATGGTGAAGGCGATGGTCGTGCGCAGCATGGCCGCGGTTTGTTTGTTTTTCAGAAGAATCTGTTTAATCAGCGATGAGAATAGTTTGGGCTTCCGCATCGCGAGCCGTTCGGCTCCTCGTTTATGAGGGGCCAAAGCGAGCAAGGTCTGCTCAAGCGTTTCGGTCAAGCGAGCACGAGGCGGATGCGACTCGATGTCGTGGATAAAGGCCGCCATTTTACCCACCGCGGTCGAAGTCGGCGGGGAGGAAGAGTGGCCTTCTTCACCGTGGAATTGAAAACGGAAGCTACTGTTGCCCTTTTCAGCAATCCCGATGACCGCCAGTGCTTTGTCTATCCCCATCATTTTGCCTTCGGCTACCGCACCGCCTTCGTCCAGCACATAACGGAAATGAATCCCCTGTTCATGGAAAAAGGCACTAATTTTTTTGGCTCCTAATGTGCCGCCGACTTCTTCATCGAAGCCAAAGGCGAAATAGAGGTCGTTTGGCGGGATAAAGTCCGCTTCCAGGAGCTCTGTGGCCGCTTCCAGAATCGCAATCAAAGAACCTTTATCGTCTAATGTTCCCCGGCCCCAGACCGATTCGCCATCATCCACGCCGGAGAAAGGCGGGTGCTTCCAGCCGTCAGCGCTTGCCGCGACCACATCATAGTGAGCCGTGAGCAGTACAGGTGCCTTCCGGCTCTTACCCTCCCAATGCAAAACCAGGCCATAATCATTGACGGGGGTATAGGTCAGTCTTTCGAAGAGTAGTGGATAAGCGGAGCGTAGGTACCGGCAGAAGGATCGAAAAATGGTCCAGTCTGTATCAACCGGATCTGCATGAGAGACAGTCGGGAAACGGATAGCTTCTTGTAAACGATGGATAGCGTCCATAGATAGCCTCTTTTCTGATGAGAAAACATATAGTTTTATTCATTATGACATAAAGCCCACGACTCCGTACATGGTCTTGCTCGAATAAGGAACACTTCAAAGTCCATAACGAGTAGTAGAATAGATATCAAAGTGATTAAACTTTAAATTTAGTTTTTTTGTTCTATTAATTCAAGTTCCTCTACGCAAAATATCCAAATAGTCTCTGTAGGCAAAGGTACGGTTCCTGTTTGCATTTTCCGTTTGAACAAGAATATTTGCATCTATTAGCCGATTTACCGCAACTGAAACCGTATTATAGGAAAGATACAAGGCTTCAGCTGTCTTTCTTATGTCAATAATCGGATTGGATGCTAAATATTCAAATACTAGCAGTGTGTTTTTTGACGCCCTGCCCATAGCGCTAACTTTTATACGGTTTTCGGCTTGCAAAGCTGCCATTTCATCAATTGCCGAGATAGCATCCTGTGCAGATTCGTCAAGTGCCATGAGGAAAAAGTCAATCCACTGTTCAAAATTTCCTTTGAGTCTCACCTCGGTCATCCGTTCATAGTATTCTATACGGTTCTTTTTCAGAAAATAGGAAATGTAAAGTGCCGGGGTTGTCAGAATTTTTTTCTCCATCAGGAACAGGGTGATTAGCAATCTTCCGATTCTGCCATTTCCGTCGAGAAACGGATGAATCGTCTCGAATTGATAATGAATCAGCCCTGCCCTGATAAGAAAGTCCAAATCGCTCTCTTCGTTCATATATTTCTCAAGCTCTGACATGGCCGAATTCATATCCTCAGGATTGGGGGGAATATATCTGGCATTTTTCAATGCACTACCTTGACCGCCAATCCAGTTCTGAGAGCGTCTGAACTCTCCGGGACTCTTTTCCTGTCCGCGAACGCCTTCCATTAATATCGCGTGTGTTTCTTTAATCAGTCTGTTGCAGAGTGGGAGTGTGTTCAATCTTTTTAACGCATATTCAGTTGCTTTAATATAATTGACGACATCCGTCACATTTCTATTGGTGTTCTTCTCAATCATCGGATCAAAGATGTCTTCAAGTGTTGCCTGCGTACCTTCAATCTGCGATGACAAAAGCGCTTCTTTTCTGACATACATAGAGACCAAAAGGCTCATATCGGGAATCCTTGAAGAAATAGTTTCTAAGCTTGAAATAGTTCTATTCGCCTTTATAAGTATAGAAACAATGTTATTATCCATTTCCAAGTCCGGCTTTGGCGGCAGAGGGTTTGGGACAAAAGATTTGTACACTGCCTCTCCAGAAAGGTTCTTTCGGTATGATCCTGCTCGATTATTCATATTTGCATCTCCGTTCAAATTGAAGTAACAATACTATTATAGCTCTCTTATTTCAACTTCCAATATTAAGTTGAAATAAGTAGCAATAAATTCTTGCTTTATTTCAAGTTGAATGTTTATAGAAAAATCCTACGATTAAAATTAGATATTTCTTATCCTCAAGAATTTTTTAACTGACATCCGGCACTTGCCCAAAAAACTTTTTGAATTTAAGTCTGTGCACTTTCTTGCCACC
>CAYFRY010000101.1:0-5419 GCA_964345665.1 uncultured Oscillospiraceae bacterium | reverse complement strand
GTTTGTCGAGATGTTGACGGAAAAAAGCCGTTTGATTGAGGTCTACAAGACTGCGGTGGGGCGAGACGTCTTAAAACGTCTATTGATGGAAAAAGCACTCAGTGATAAATGGCTAACGAAGACACCTCTCGGATATTTGCGCTTGAAAACACTGGAACGTTTTTTAGGTGCAGATCTGATTAAGGCTCTTTTGGCTTTGGTGAACGGCGAGCCGGATTGTGTTTTGCCGTCAAATGGGGAACAGGAAGCGCGCTGGTACAAGGGAGCTGTCATTTATCAAATCTATCCACGTTCTTTTAAGGACAGCAATAGTGACGGCATCGGTGATTTGGCCGGCATTATATCAAAGCTGGATTATTTGAAAGATTTGGGAGTGGACGCCATTTGGCTTTCTCCGATTTTTGATTCTCCGAATGACGATATGGGCTACGACATCCGTGACTATCGAAAAATTATGAAAGAAATGGGCACGATGGATGACTTTGATGCCCTGCTTTCAGCCTGTCATGCCCGAGGAATAAAGCTGATTTTAGACATGGTTCTGAACCATAGTTCCGATGAGCATGAGTGGTATCAGCGAGCCTTGGCGGGAGAGAAGACATATCAAGACTACTATTTCTTTCGAAAGGGCAGAACTTCCGACAGGCCCGGCGGTCCTGAGCAGGCACCCAACAATTGGCAATCCTTCTTCAGTGGTTCGGCTTGGCGCTACGAAGCGCGTTTGGATAAGTGGGCTCTTCATTTGTTTTCTTCTAAGCAAATGGATCTTAATTGGGATAATCCCGACTTGCGAGAAGAGCTTTTTGAGACGATGCGTTGGTGGTTGGATAAGGGTGTAGACGGTTTTCGTTTTGACGTTATTAATTATATTTCTAAGGCCGAAGGCTTACCGGACGGTTCTTCGGTGATAGGCGATATGTTGAATTTCACAGGCATTGAGCATTATTATTACGGTCCGAATTTGCATAGCTATTTAAGAGAAATGCAGGCAAAGGTCCTGGCGCCTTACGGGGCTTTTTCTGTGGGGGAAACCCCCGGCTTGGGCTTTGAGCAGACTAAGCTTTTGTCTAATGAGGCCAGGCAGGAATTGAATCTTCTTTTCAGCTTTGACCCCCTTGAAATGCCCGGTAAAACCCGATGGGATGACTACCGTTACGACTTGGAAAATTACAAACAGTATTATTTGACGGGAACGGAGGGACTCGGCCATCGGGATTGGTTCAGTTTGTTTTTTGAGAATCACGACAATCCGCGCATGGTGTCGAAGGTGAATCCTGATCCTGCTTTCAGAACGGTCTTGGCAAAGCTTCTCGGCGCGATGCAACTGACGCTGCGAGGTACGCCCTTTATCTATCAAGGTCAGGAGTTGGGTGCAGTCAACCAGGCTTTTTCTGATATTTCAGAACTGCGAGATGTGGAAAGTTTGAATAAATACCGGGAACTTTCGGCTGCCGGCGTTTCAAAATCGGAGTTGTGGGCAACGCTGATGGCCGGTTCGCGTGATCACGCACGAACGGTCTTGGATTGGACGCGAGAGGGCGGTTTTTCTGATGCAGCGGAGGTTTCCGCTTGGTTGGAATCTCATTCGGTCGGGGACAGCTTCAGTGTAGAAGAGCAGCTGAAAGATGCGAATTCTGTTCTGCACTTTTATCGCAGAGTCTTGGCTTTACGAAAATCTTCTTTAGCGCTGCGTTATGGCGATTTTGTCTGTATCGCGCCTTACGTAAAAGGTCTGTTCATGTATGAGCGTTCGGGTCCTGCGCAGGGGCTGGTCCCTGCTTCGGGCATTTCTGCGTCCGTACTCACAGATTCGGCCGCCCTATCCGAATTCTCTGCAGTTAAGGCCTCTTCTTCCGCTGCGCGCATTCTTGTGGAGTTGAATTTAACGGACAGGAGGAAGCGCCGTTATCGTCCTTTCGTAAGAACGGTTTCCAAGGCGGACTTGTTGCTTTCGAATTATTACGATACAGACCTGTCTGCTTTTGACTTGCGTCCGTATGAGGCACGGATCTACCGTCTTGCCTAATTGATTTCGGAAAGCTCAGAAAGCAATCAATTAAAGAGGATTACAATTCACGGCGTCCGTCCAGGGCCTGGATTAAGGTCATCTCGTCCGCGTACTCCAAGTTTGAGCCCATGGGGATACCGTGGGCAATCCGAGTGGTGCGAATACCGGCTTGTTTCAACATCCGAGCGATATACATGGCGGTCGCTTCCCCTTCCACCGTTGCATTGGTGGCTAAAATAACTTCCTTAACAAAAGTTTCGCTTTGCAAACGTGTGAATAATTCGGTTAATCGAATGTCTTGCGGTCCCGTTCCACGCATCGGAGACAGCGCACCGTGAAGCACATGATAAAAACCCTCGTACTTGCCTGTACGCTCCATCGCCACAACGTCATTGGGTGACTCAACCACACAAAGAAGCGATTCATCACGTCCCTCGCCACTGCAAATCAAACAAGGATCCTGATCTGTGAGATTGAAACAGCGCGAGCAAAAACTCGTTTGCTCACGGGCGTCCAAAATAGACTGCGCTAAATCTCTGGCCCTCTCATCCGGCAAAGATAAAATATAAAAAGCCAAACGTTGCGCACCTTTAGAGCCGATGCCGGGCAAACTGCCAAGCTGCGCTATCAGCTTGGTGATGCTGGGAGAATACTTGGCCATTGTTTAGAACCCCAGCCCTGCTCCCATTTGTCCAAAACGCCCCATCTTATTTTCCGTCAGCTTTTCAAGCTGATCGTTGGCGTCATTAAAAGCGGAAATAATCAAATCCTGCAGCATCTCGATGTCATCCGGGTCTACCGCCTCGGGCTTAATGACGAGGTCCGTTACGCGATGGCTGCCGTCCATTTTCAGACTGACCATGCCACCACCGACACTTGATTCGATAACTGTGTTTGCGATTTCTTCTTGTGCTTTTGCCATATCGGCCTGCATTTTTTGAGCTTGCTTCAAAAGCGCATTCATGTTCGCTCCGCCGCCCGGAAAGCCGCTTCTACCACCAAAACCTCTAGCCATAATTACCTCAATCTTCCCAATCGTCCTCAATGGGAACGTTTAATTCTTCTGCGACTTGGCGGATGCGTTTCATCCAGCTATCGTCGTCTTGTGTCTGCAAAGAAACTTCTTGCTCTGTGTCAAAATGCTTCACCAGTTTCAGCGAAAGCTTCTGCGGGTGTGAAATTTCATCCCAAATAGCGAAAACTCCTCTGCCTTGCGGACTGCTCAATACATTATAGTGATGCCGTGTCTTTTCGGCAAAAACAAGCTCCAAGCCCTCTTCAATAGCCTTGGGCTCCGCCTCACGCGCGAAGAGAAAAAGGTAAGGGTCTTGAATGCTGAGTGTATCCAAGGTCTCCTGCCACAGCGCAAGAATTTGATCAGCGGTCAAACGCTCGGATTCGGAGGGGCCGGTCAGCCTGTCTGATTCCGCAGGATGCTGTTGAGCCCGCTTAACCCTGTAACTTGCCAAAAGTTCAGGTGAAAGTAAAGCCAGATCTTCTTCGGAGAGCAAAGCAAAAGGATCCTCTTCTTCACGGCTATTCAAATTATGAGTAGGGAGAGCCGACGTGGAAGGCTTGATAGACATTATTACCGAGGGCTCTTCAGTGACCGACGGAGCAGGCGGTGCCGCCGCTTGTATAGGTTCAGGCGTGACCGGCGGTGTTGCCGCTTGTATAGATTCAGGCACGGCCTTTAGAGGTGGCGGAGTGGGTGGAGCGGACGGTGCCGCATGTGTGGGTGAAGGAGTAGTGCTTGGCAGCGTTTTCGGCTGAACAGAGCTTGCCGAGTTAATTGCTGTGGATGAAGGGAGCACGGTTTCTACAACAGCAGCAGTGGTCGGTGAAAAGAGAGCGTTTGCTAGTCCCATTACTTTCAACAAACTGACTTCCAAAGAGGTGCGGGGCTGATCGGACCAGCGCAGATTTTGAATAAGTTCTGAAAATTCCAAAATTGCGGCATTTAAGAAAGACAGAGAAAAGTGCGGTGCCAAATGAGCGATACGCTGTTTTTCTTCGGCACTTGCCGAGATAAGTTCAGGGCTATGCGGAGCAACTTTAGCAACCATAATATCTCGGAAAAATTCCGTCAGTTCTGTAGCGAATCTTGCAATGTCACGACCTTCGCTCACGACTTGAGCGACTTGAACCAGGATTCGCCCTGCATCCTTGGCCAATAAGGCTTCAGCCATCTCTGCATAGAAAAGCTTATTAACGGAACCAACCAAACAGCGTACTTTATCGGCCGTGATACCTTCCGGAAAGCTTGATCGGCACTGGTCGAGCAGACTGGTAGAGTCACGCAAAGCACCGTCTCCCAAGACCGCAATCAACTTCAGCGCCTCGTCGTCGACGCGGATGCCTTCGGCCTCGGCAATTTGACGCAAACGCTCAGCATTGTCATCATCCGGAATCCTTCTGAAATCAAAACGCTGGCAGCGAGATAATATTGTAGCAGGAATTTTGTGGGGCTCGGTCGTGGCCAAAATAAAAATTGCGTGTGCGGGGGGTTATTCCAGTGTTTTTAAGAGTGCGTTAAATGCACCGGGTGAGAGCATGTGAACTTCGTCGACGATATAGACTTTGTACTTGGCCAAGACAGGCAAAAATACAATCTCGTCAATAATACGCCGGACATTATCCACGCTGTTATTGGAAGCCGCGTCTATTTCCTGGACATCCAAGAGGCTGTTATCTAGGATGCCGCGGCAGATTTCGCATTCGTTACAGGGGTTACCGCCTTTAGGCTGAAGGCAGTTAACCGCTCTGGCCATGATTTTCGCAAGACTTGTCTTTCCGGTACCTCTTGTGCCGCAAAACAAATAAGCGTGTGCCAACTCTCCGTTCTTGACGGATTGTTTAAGGGTCTGTACGACTTGCTGATGAGACACCACTTCGTCAAAGGTCATGGGTCTCCAAGAACGGTATAGGGCAATTTGCGCCATGGTCCACCTCCGCTCATTGCTGTGTGTGGCCTGTGTCGTCGTATTGTAACGCTTCGACAAGACGGTGTTTGTATCGGTCCGGCAAGCTGTGAATGAAGCGCTTTAGCGAGACTATTGGACTATTGAAAGAAAGATGCTTTCCCTGCACAGAAGCCGAGAATCGGCTGAACCGCAGCACCTCCAACGGATCGTTTACTGCTGCTTCCTTCCGGACCTGACAGGGTTCACGGGTTGAATGGCCCGGGACCCATCCTCGACTTAAGTGCAGAAAAAACATCTTTGCTGCTTCGGTATTATAGCCTTTTGACGGGCGGTTTAGCAAATTTATTTCAACGCGGTTTGTTTACGACGTAACAAGAATTACTTCAACACGATTTATTTACGACGTAACTTATTTAAAGTATAGAATATCCCCAGTTTAAGAGCGGATGCTGTGGGTGCGAAGAACGTTACGGTCTTGAACGGATAC
>CAYFRY010000100.1:0-5429 GCA_964345665.1 uncultured Oscillospiraceae bacterium | reverse complement strand
GCCACAAAGTCCGCTCCGCGTAAAGGTTTAGTTATCCTTTCGTTATTCATCCGCCCCTCCTTGTCCGTAGCGCTCCAGATAGATAAGCAGAACCGAGACATCGGCCGGCGAAATGCCTGAAATGCGGCTTGCTTGACCGACGGTACGTGGCGTATAGGCCTTCAGTTTTTCTTTTGCTTCATTTCTCAGACCCTGTATATCATCATAATTAAAATCAAAAGGAATTCTTCGTCTTTCTACATGGGCCTGCTTGGCAATGCGTTGTTCTTCAAGCTGAATATAGCCCTGATACTTAATCTGCACGTTGACTTGATAACGGATTGCCTTGGATAGAGGCAATCGTTCAGGATCGAGTGCCGCCAGTTTCTCATAATCAAGTTGAGGTCTACGCATCAATTCAGCCAAACTGACCCCGCCACGCAAAGGACTGGTCCCGTGCGAGTGCAGAAACGCTGCGCTCTCTTCATTCGCCGGGACACGTGTCTCATTCAAACGTTTGATTTCATTGAGGATGGCCTCTCGCTTAAGGCAGAACTTTTGCCAACGATTTTCGTCAATCAAACCGATTTCATAGCCCAAGTCGGTCAGACGTAAATCCGCATTGTCCTGTCTCAAGATCAAACGGTACTCAGCGCGTGAAGTCATCATACGGTAAGGCTCTTTTGTGCCTTTGGTCACCAAATCATCTATTAGCACACCGATGTAAGCTTGTTCACGTCCCAGAATGACGGCCTCTTGTCCGTTCAGCGAACGGGCCGCATTAATTCCCGCCAATAAGCCTTGTGCAGCAGCCTCTTCATAACCGGAGGTCCCGTTGATTTGGCCTGCAGCATAAAGACCCTTTATACGTTTCAGCTGTAAATCGGGGCCAAGCTCAGTCGGTTCAAGGCAATCGTATTCCATCGCATAGGCGGAACGCTGAATTTTGGCTTTCTGAAGACCATCGATCGTTTCCAGCATCTTCACCTGCACATCTTGCGGCAGGCTGGTCGAAAGGCCTTGAAGATACATCTCATAAGAGTTTTCCCCCATAGGTTCAATAAAAACCTGATGTCGTTCCTTGTCAGAAAAACGTACGACTTTATCCTCGATGGAAGGACAGTACCTGGCCCCCACACCCTCAATAATCCCGGAGAACAGAGGAGAGCGAGAGATATTGGCTTCAATAATCTCTTGAGTAGCCCGATTGGTCCAGGTTAAGTAACAGGGCAACTGCGGACGATTTAAATAGCGCTCGTCTTCTTCATGTAAGAAACTGAAAGGCAAGGCCTCCTCTTCACCTTCTTGCGCCTCAAGTCCGGACGTATCCACACTGCGCAGATTGATACGCACGGGCGTCCCCGTTTTAAAACGTTGTAAAGCAATGCCGTGTGCGCGCAAAGAGTCTGAAAGCTCTGTAGCGGGAAACAGGTTGTCAGGACCGGACTTAAATGTTCTTTTCCCTATAATAATGCGTGCCTGCAAATACGTACCGGTCGTTAGAATAATTCGTTTGGCCTTATATACTCCGCCAAATCGTGTCCGTAAGCCTGCCAATTCACCTTCGTCATTACATAAGAGTTCAACAACCTCATCCTGTCGCAAGTCCAAACCTTCCACCGACTCTAAAAAATCCTTCATCAGGCCGGAGTATTTACGTCTGTCTATTTGAGCTCTGGGGGATAAAACTGCAGGACCTTTAGAGCGATTGAGCATACGAAATTGAAGAGTCGCCTCATCCGCCACTTGTGCCATAATCCCACCCAGGGCATCGATTTCTTTAACAAGCTGACCTTTAGCCGTTCCTCCTATATTAGGATTACAGGGTAAATTGGCAACCTGGTCCAGGTTCATGCCGAAAAGGATGGTGTCTGCACCCAAGCGTGTAGCCGCCACAGCCGCCTCACAACCTGCATGACCTGCTCCTACAACGGCAATATCATATGTACCGGCGAGATAGTGTTCTTCTTCGGCTAACACTTCCCGGATTGTTCTAATCATTTTTCGCCCCACATCCCACTCACTTCCCTACACAAAAACGTGAAAAAATTTCATGAATGAGTGTCTCATTAACACGCTCGCCACTTATTTCACCCAAGATATCCGCCACGGCTAGAAGGCTTTGTGAAAGAATATCCGTGGGTAAATAGGCCAAATCCGCTTCAATCTTTTCTAAAAGGATTAAAGCACGACGAACCACGTCGACATGGCGTTCCGAACTCAGGCGCAGCTGCCCCGTTCGTCCGCTTCCCAAACTATCATAGATTCGACCGATAGCCTGACGCACCTCTTCTAAACCCTGTCCGCTTTGGGCCGAAACCAAATATAATTCTGCTTGAGAATAGCCCTGATTTTCGGGTCTGCCAAGCGACAGTAAGGGCATGACTTCACGCTGAACGAAGGTGGCCAAACCCTCTGCACCGGGTAAATCTTGTTTATTAAGTAATAGACAAAACGGTACAGATTTCGGAATGCTTCTTAAATCTTCTTGTAGCAAGGCTGCCGCCTCTTTGGCCGTTTTCCCCGAAATAAGTTCAGGAGCAATAGTCCAAAGGATAAAGTCAGCCTCCCGGATGACTTTTAGCGATCTGGCAACACCGATCTGCTCCACTTTATCGCTGCTTTCACGGATACCTGCCGTGTCTATAAGCCGCACCGGAATACCTTCAATCTCAATAAGGCTGTCCACCGTATCGCGCGTCGTCCCCGCAACATCTGTAACAATGGCACGCTCCTGCCCGCTCAAAGCGTTCAGAAGCGAAGACTTTCCCACGTTGGGTGCCCCCACCAAAGCGACCTGTAAGCCCTGCTTCAGGCTTAAACTTTGCCGATAAGACGAAAGAAGCTCTTGTAAGTCGAGACGCATAGAAGAAAGCACGGTCGGAAGTTTATCTTCAGCGAAAGAAAAATCTTCATGCTCAGGATAGTCTATGGCAATTTCAAACTGAGCCATCAAGGCAAAAAGCTTCTCCCTGAACTTCGCGAAAGCAAGTGACAAATGGCCCTGTAATTGGGATACGGCTGCCTTTGAACTGAGTTGAGCTTCAGCGGAAATCAAATCCGCCACAGCTTCCGCTTGAGTAAGATCCAGCTTTCCATTCATAAAGGCTCGTTTTGTAAACTCACCGGGTCCTGCCGCCTTCGCGCCTAAACGAAAAAGGAGCTCAAGCACCTGTCTTCTTAGCGCAGATCCACCATGAAAGCTGAATTCCACGGTCTCTTCTCCCGTATAGGATTTAGGTGCAACAAAGCGCAGAGCAATACACTGATCAATAATCTGCTCATTAGCTTCGTCAATCAGATATCCCAGAGCGGCACTATACCCCTCCATAGCGACAAGGCTTCTGTTCCCGGGAGAGGAACTGCTTTTCACCTTTTCTTTTGGCAAAGGGCCGAAACGAAAACATTGATCCGCTAGGGCCGCTGCCCCCGAACCGCTGATGCGCACCACGGCTAAACCGGCTTGTCCTGGTGCCGTTGCTAAGGCTGCAATGATTGACTGGTCCATGCTTAATCCCCCGCACCGCCCTCTTCGGCGATAAAAAACGGCAGACTGTCAGAGTGCTGCCGTTCATCGTTTCTTAACGCACCAACGGCGTTTTAGCTACGGTTGAAGTCTTCTTTGACTTCCCCTTCTTTTAAGGGGACAACAACCACGTAACGATGTGGCTCTGTTCCCTCACTGATGGTTTTAACACCGCGATGATTTTGAAGCGCAGCATGAATAATACGTCTTTCCGCCGCATTCATCTCTTCCATCACATATTCCTTTTGGACTTTCATGACACGACCGGCCGTACGGGCGGCCAAATCCTGTAACGCCATTTCACGACGCTTCTTATAGCCGGAAACATCTACATTTAGATAAACTCTTCTCTCATTATTGCGATTAACCACTAAAGAACTCAGGTATTGAATAGCATTCAGGGTATCTCCACGTCTGCCGATGAGAACCCCCACATCATCACCTTCGATGTCAATGTTCAAACCGCCTTCTTTCGGGCTGCAGCTTATGCTGGCCTTGACATCCATCGCTTCAAGAATTTCGGATAAGAATTCAGTAATCCGAATACGCTCTTCTTCATAATCGCTTTCAAGGTAGTCGCTATCATCCCCAAAATAATCCTCAGAAAAAATCATATCCTCGTCAGTATCCAAATTCCCTGCACTCAACATACCGGGATCTGAGAATTCTTCAGCGTTTAAATCTTTTTCATCGTAACTGTATTGAGTATCGTCCTCGTCAGGATCGGTGTTGAAGCCAGCATTATCACCCATGCGGTCAAGGCTGACGAGCACACGGGCCGGTCTGCGACCAATGCCTAATATGCCGCTTTCTCCTTCGTCCAATACTTCGATGATCACCTCGTCAATGGTTGCGCCCAGTTCTTCTAAGGCACTGAATACCGCCGCATCCACTGTTTTACCGCTTTTTTCAACGGACTGCATTATGCTTTACCTCCCTTAGTTTGAGTAATCCCCAACTCATCTTCGGCCCAAATCTTGTTCATAATCGGTTTGGTGTACAGGTAATAGAGTAGGTAGGACTGAAAAATCATCATCACGTTACCTGCAATCCAGTACAGGCCCATGGCCGCCGGCATGGTAAAAACCGTGATTAAAGTCATGATAGGCATGAGCAAAGCCATCTGCTTAGTCATGTTTTGGCTTTTATCTTCCACCACATCACGTGCAGGATTGAGCTTAGCCAATTCTTTGGTACGCTTGCTTTGTAAGAGCATGGCATTGGTATTATTGGACACCATGGAAACCAGAAAAGAGGTAATCACCGCCACAACAGGAATAATCAGGAGAGGTAAATAGGTAGACATCTTCTCTCCGAAAATCAGGGAAGGGTTAAAACTTGGGGTAATACCGAGGTTTATACCCAAAAACTCCAGGTTGATCAATTGATCCGCACGAATCAATCCTTGTCCCACCGCATCGGAAAGAGCCGCTCCATTCGTCCTCAACGCATTCAGAACCGCAATATCCGAATTACTAATGGTCTTTACAACACTTTCACTGACAAGGCCGGCATTGAAAAGGTTGTTGGCCAAAGTGGCCAGCGTTTCTTTACTTAAACCCATGATGTAGTGCAGCGGTTGGGAAATAATACGCCAAACAGGCAGAATAAAAATCAAACTCAACAAGGACGGAAGACAACCTCCCGTGATAGAAATCTTATGTTTTTTGAACAATTCCTGCTGAGCCATGGCAAAACCATTGCGGTCATCACCGTAATAACGCTTTAACTCGTTGATCTCATCCGTCAACTGCAGTTGCTTTAAGCTGGTTTTATGCTGTTTTAGCTGCAAGGGAATCATGACCAAACGGAAAACAACTGTAAAAATAATAATATCCATACCGTAGTTGGCGATGATTCCGTACAGGAAACTCATTATCCAACCGAATAAAGTGTATAGAGGGTCAAGTATGCCGCCTATAAC
>CAYFRY010000099.1:0-5549 GCA_964345665.1 uncultured Oscillospiraceae bacterium | reverse complement strand
TAAGTTGTTTTTGGACCGCCTCATCTTTGAAATAGCGGTCGGCACAGTCACCGGTCAAAATCAGCTTCTTGAGACCGCTCTGTGTGCCGTGTGCTGTTACCTTCTCCAGGTAATCGTCAATATCACCCAATTTTTCTTCAAGCAGGGCTTTGCCATTTTGATATAGACCCGCATAGACGCGTCGATGTCTGGCATCCAAAATCGAAAGTACGGCACTCCCTTCGGACAAGCTGAAAGCCTCGGCCAGGGTCGCCAGAGACGAGAGACCCAAGATGGGCTTATTTGTCGCGTAGGCAAAAGTCTTAGCCGCAGTCAGACCGATGCGCAGTCCTGTAAAAGAGCCGGGACCGCGGGTAACCGTAAACAAATCGATGTCATGATAAGTCCAGCCCATGGCCTCCAGCGCTCGGTTGCAGGCTTCCTGCATGGTCTCCGAGTGAGTCAGACCAAGATCCAATACCTCTTCGTAAAGCACGCTGCTCTCTTCTGCGAGGGCGACCGAACAGGCTTTCGCGGCCGTATCAACAGCGAATATCTTCATAGTGTCAGCTCCTCTTTGGTATAGATTTCCGCGACGCGCTCGTCTGAATCCATGTCCGGTTTCGTCAGGCGAATAAGCAGGGTGTTTTTAGGCAGTAGGCCGGCAATGCGCTCCGGCCACTCCATCACGCAAACCCCTCCTCGCTCAAAGTACTCGTCCAAACCCGAAGCAAGGAAGTCTTCTTCGTCTTCCAGGCGGTAGACATCAAAGTGGTAGAGATTGAGTTTAGCCATGTCGGATTCGTGCTCCATGACGAGAATAAAAGTCGGGCTGGCTACTTCGTCCGGAAGATTCAAGGCTTCGGCTAAGGCTGCCGTGAAGGCGGTTTTTCCGACGCCCAAATCGCCGTCCAGCGCTAAAACATCACCCGGCTTCAGTTGATCCGCAAGCTTACGCGCAAGCTCAGCTGTCGCTTTCAGGTCGGGTAAGCGATGCCTGCTTTGTGGCGTTGAGCTATAGCCGCGCTCTTGTAGCCAATTATTCCAGAAATCTTTCTTGTCCATGCTGTCCAGTATAAACTATTTGTAGGTGATTGTAGGTGATTTTTATTTCCTTCAAATTGATTTTGTTTTTGATGCGCTCTGGGGGACACTTAGGATACCGGGAGAGACGCAGCAGCGCCGCTTTAGGGCGTCGCTTAGGACACCGCTTTAGGGCGCCGCTTAGGACGTGACGATATTTTGTCCCTTTTTGGACAAGTAAACGTTTACGTCCTGAGGTCCAAACGGCAAATTCTATTTGTGTCTTAAAAATTCAATTATTTATTTGAAATATTTTCTTCTTTCAGATGAGGAAGGGACAAAAAAGGACTTATCCCGAACGCTTCGAGGCGAATAGCTTTTGGCCTGCATACGACCGCTGCATATCCTAGGATAAGTGCCCCTGTTTGTCCAAAAAGGGACAAAATATCGACGTGTCCTAAATAAACAAGAATCGCTAGGAAGACAAGAATCTTAGGAATAACAAGAACATAAGACGGAGTGATTGAAAAATCTGAGAGTAACCCTCTTCGAATTACTTACTATGAATTATCTTTCGCCTTATTTTTTGCCAGCGCATTCGTATTCTCGCTTCCCCGGAAAACGATAAATTTCCACCACAGGAATTCTCCGACAAAGTTTAAAATCATCGTGCAGGCCTTGATGAGGTACTCATGGATACCGGCTCCTGCAGCCCACTGACCAAGCCAGGCGGTTAGAGGAATAAAGAGCAGATAGAAAAGCGCGACCTTCATCATAGCAAGGGGTACATTGTTGGCCGACTTGAACGTATAGCGTCTGTTAAGGGTAAAATTCCAGACTACGGAAAGAACGATGGAAATGACGTGCTTAACGTCATAAGGCAGGCGGCTTAAGCTATCCAAGGCAATGAACGAGAGGGCCTCGATGCCCGCAGCGGAAATCGAAAGCAAGGTAAACTTGAGCGCTTGTTTCAAGGCTTCACGTGATTTGATCGGAGCAGCCTGAGAACCGGACGTCTCTTTAATCTCGGCTTTTTGCTGCCCCTCGCTGATACTTGTGTTTGGATTGTTTTTAACCATAGTCATAATCCTCTTTATTAATGGACGCGGTTGAGATATCGGAAGAGTTTTTTATTCGCGGCATAGAGTTCGGTAAATGTCGCATAGTTTTTATCATGTACAGCGCGAACCTTCGGATTGGGCATTTAAACACGATTCGGTTTAATCAACCGCTCTGCATCTCTTAAGTCCGGAAGACGGCCAAGACCGACCGCAACCACCAAGGCGGCCCCGACTGCGCCCACATTCTGTGGTTCAGATACGGTTTCCACCGGAACTTGTAAGACGTCCGCTAAAATACCTGCGGTTACCGGGGATAGTGCCCCGCCACCGACAAAACGCATTCTCTCTCCTGTTTTGAGCCGCTTCCCGATGGTTTCCAAAAACCAACGCATATGGTAACAAACCCCTTCGACGACGGCTCGAATCAGCTGGGTTTTTCCCGTTTCCAAACCGATATTGAAGAACATCCCTCGCACATAGGCATCCTCGAAAGGGCAGCGGTTCCCGTGGAGCCACGGAGTAAAGAGGACGCCGCCCGAACCCGCAGGCGTTTCGGAAATCACTTTGGACATATAGTCGTAAAGGCTCTTATATTCCGAACTCGGATCATCCGCCACATGATGTTTATCAAGATAAATATTGATTTCGTCCAAGGCCAGATGGTCACGTACCCACTCCAAGCACTTACCCGCCGTTTCAAGTTCGGCAAAATAATAATAAAGACCGGGTTGAACCCCCACAACCGAGGCAATCATAGCTTGGGTGTCCACAATGTTTTGATCAGTAACCGTAGAAACCCAGCCGGAAGTCCCCATATACACATGGGTCATTTCAGGGCGAACACAGCCGGCACCAACACCTATAAGGGCCGCATCACTGCCTCCGGAAAAGACGGGAGTGCCGGGCCTTAAACCAAGCTCGACTGCCGCTTCACACAAAAGCGCACCGACTTTATCCGTTGACTCGACAATTTCGGGCATATGCTCCGCTAAAACACCGAGCTGCTTCATTATAGCCGCGCTGAACTCCGGTGTTTTCGTATTTTTATCCATTAGTAAGGTGGCGAAAGCGGAATCCCGACTCATAGTAAATCGGCCCGTCATCCTCGCCACCAAAGCGTCTTTTATGTCCAACCATTTATGCGTCTTGGCAAAAATTTCCGGCTCGTTTTCCTTGACCCAGAGGTACTTCCAGACCGGATCCTTGTCACTTCCGGCAACGACACCGGTGTGATAAAGACTTTGTAAAAGAAATCTTAAACCGACACCGGCAATCTGAGGCCCCTTTCCACTATGAGCCCGACGCACCCCGCCTGAACGTTGATCCATATAACTCATTGACGGGCGCAGCGCACGAGCGCTTTCATCAAGCAGGACCACACTTTGAGCCTGTGCACAAAAGCTTATACCCGCAATCTGATTGCACGCCTCCGGTCTGCGTTCAACAAGCTGGCGTGTTGTCAGACACATCGCCTCCCACCACTCGCGTGGATTCTGTTCGACACCGCCGTTGGGAAGCACGTTTAAGGAATAGCCCGCAAAACTCGCCTCTTCCATTCGGATAGCTGCCTCATCCGGACCACCTGCTTCATTTAAATCAAACAAACAGGTCTTGACCCCTGTTGTTCCGATGTCATACGTCAGAATCATCATACTTTCTAGCCTTTTTGTGGTAATCGGGTACCAAAAGTGCTCCTTTCAGCAACTGAAACGTCTGCGAAATGACCTGTTCGTCGTATTCTTCTCTATCAAGACCGGGGTTGTTATACATTTGAAAGCGAATCCTGTAATAATCACAGGCATAAGCGAACTGAAGAGAAAGAAACAGATTGTCCATCGAAAAAGCGGCAAGCCTGACATCGAGTTCCGGCCTCACTTCTCCTTTTCTCTGCCCCTCTTCCAGCATCTTAATATAACGTTCCGACGTAAAACGCTCCATGCTCCAAGGCACCTTCAGCATCAGCTCCTGATTGCCGTGCGCGGTCATCTCATGATAAAGACGAATCAAAGTCTCTTCCTCCCGAGACGTTTTAACCGCCAGACGTAAAAGAGTCTCTATTTTCTCTGCAACCGTCATCGCCTCATCATCGAGCACTTTTCCGGCATGCGCCTCAATAAGTGCTGCACTGTAATGAACAATATAAAGAAACAGGTTTTCTTTTGTGCTGAAATAATGAAAAATCGCCCCCACACTGATTTTAGCTTTCTTAGCGATGCGATTGGTATTGGCCAACTCATAGCCTCGATCTGTAAATTCAGCAATAGCCGCCCTTAAAATACGCTCCTGTTTTTCTGAATCCAAGCGTTTAAAACTCTCATTGGCAAAACGGTTCATCTTCCTCCTCATCCATACAGGGTGGACTTTGTCATGTTTCTATTATCACATATTAAATTGAGCAGTTGCTCAATACTTGCATTTTTATGTTACCACAAATAAATCAATTATTAAATATTTGCCATAAAATAAACCATAAAATAAACATATAATTTCTCTTGCTTTCTCTCTTCAATCGTGGTAATTTCAAATTGAGCCATTGCTCAATTTAGATGTGGGATCGAATATCTTAAACTACATAAGGAGATCGTCATGATAGACTTAAGCGCCGCGACAATCCAAAAACAAACGGAAGCACTGGATGAATTGATCAAAAAACCCATTTATTCCATTTCTCCCGAAGCACTGGCCACCTATAAAGAAGAATATTTTGGCAAAAAATGCGTCAAGAGCTATGAAATGGTACAGGAGGCAAAAAAATACATTCCCGGGGGTGTCCAACACAATCTCGCCTTTAATCACCCTTTCCCTCTGGTCTTTACCAAGGCGGAAGGTGCTTATTTGGAAGACTTGGACGGCAACCGTTATTATGACTTTCTCCAAGCCGGCGGCCCGACCGTGTTAGCTTCTAACCCTCCCGAAGTCCGCGAAAAGGTAATCGAACTGCTGAATACCTGCGGGCCGTCGACCGGCCTTTTCCACGAGTACGAATACAGAATTGCCCAACTTGTCACCGAGCTGATTCCTTCCGTAGCCTGGTTGCGTCTACTCAACTCCGGCACGGAAGGCTGTATGGTCGCCATCCGCATAGCCAGGTTGGCTACGAAACATAAACAGGTTCTGAAAATGGGAGGCGCCTATCATGGTTGGAGCGACCAGCACGCCTACGGCATTCGAGTTCCGGGAAGTAAGTTTACGCAAGCCCACGGTATTCCTCACTTCATTTTCAAAGGTATTGACGAGTTTTTCCCCGGAGACCTCCACTCACTGGAAAGAAAACTCAAACGCAATCAACTGCGTGGCGGAACGGCTGCCGTCATGATAGAACCCGTCGGACCGGAGAGCGGGACCCGTCCGATCAGCCTGGAGTTTGTCAAGGGTGCGGCCGCACTTTGTAAGAAGTACGGTGCCCTACTGATTTTTGACGAGGTCGTTACGGCCTTCAGGCTCTCTGTTCACGGTGCACAAGGTCTCATGGGCATTGAGCCCGAC
>CAYFRY010000098.1:615-5558 GCA_964345665.1 uncultured Oscillospiraceae bacterium | reverse complement strand
GAGCGCCGTTGATAGCGAGGGTCTCGCGCAAGGCCACGGCTTCTTTCCCTTCGCCGGCATAGTAGACACCCGATTGCTCGGCCATGAGCTTGATTTTTTGCATGTCATAAGCCGTCAAACCGACGAAAATGGCAACGACCACATAGTTCAGCAGCATGTCCAGTATCGAGGGAAAACCGGGGGCGACAAAGAAAAGTATCAAATTAACCAAAGAGGAAATAATCGCACCGATGAGTAGCATGCGTCCGCTTGTCCCGATAGCCGTTAAATCCTTCTTCGTCGTATATCCCCAAAGGGCCATACCGGCAAAGGTCAAGGCCGTAATAATAAAGGCCAAGGATACGGAAGCCAAGGAGAACATGCTCAGGTAGACTGCCAGCGTAAAGCCCGTAATGACGGAATAGAGATAGAATAAAACACGCGCCGTCCCCGCCTTGGCTCTTCTGGACGCGGCAGTAAAGGCGAAAACAACGACTAACTGGATGATTGCGGCGCCCGTATAGAGCAGGCGATTGCTAAAAACAAAATAAAGAAAACTGCGACTCATCATAGCCGCTACAGCAATAACACCTGAAACCAGCAGGCCGCTGAACATATAAAGAAAGACTTTGGAAAGCACATCTTTCATCACCCGGCCTGCTACAGCGGGATCAAAATTCATGCTTGCCACCGCCTCTTGAGCATTCATTTGGGCTTGATAGTTCATCTGCGGATTATTCTGAGCGGAACTTCCATACCTGTCCTGATTGTATGGCGGGGGCGTTTGCCCATTACTGAAATTATACTGATCACTCATTCGAGAAACCTCCTAAACAAATCACATCATTTGACTGCTTTGTTAACCAAACTAATTGTGCTTCAAATTATAACATAAGCATTCTAAGGGCAAATAAAAGCTCGGTAAAGAAAACCTTAGTGAACAAGAAGCATCATACCCGGCAGGATCACCAATTCCTGTCCTTCTCTATATTCACCACGACTTTGCAGTTTAAGCTCTTTATCGTAATAGCTGATTTCTGAAGCATGAGCTTCTTCGCCTAGCTCTAAACGTAAATTAACACGTGCCTCCCCTGTCGCCCACACGAAAACGGCCGGACCGGACAAAGTTTGAAAAGAAATTATGCTTACCTGCTCATGGTCTTCATGTCCGAGTCTGTATCCGTTTTGAAGCATGCGGCTGAGTTCAAAGAGCATGGTGTTTTCACTCAAAGTTAGGTCCGGATTAATCAGACTGCTCCCCGCTCCATAATCGTAAAGAAGCAAATAGAGCTGTTCAGAGGGGCTAAGTTGTGAAATAAAGTCATCCTGAGGAAGAAGACGCATCAATTCTTTCGTTTCCTCTAAGCTACCTGAAGTCTGTCTTGGTGACTCTAATAGGTAGCGCTCATAGCGTTTTCTGATTTGAGGAAAATTATCCGTCGCATTTTTGTCCATGCCGGGAAAATCCATGCTGTGGAAATCCGCATTGGAAAGCACTCGCTCCCCTTGATAATCCATACCGTCCACAAAAATCAGCTTGTTCTTTATTTGAGCATAATAAGGGCTCTCTTCTACGATTGTTTTCATCGCATTGGTAAAGGCAAGCTTCTCTTCAATGGTCTTGAAAACATCCCCGTCATCCTTGAATTCAAGATAGATTCGACTGAAGGAAGAACTCCACGGAATGGCCGTTCCCTGCTCTAAACGAACTTGTCCGAAAGGCTCGTCAATACTGGCCGCTAAATAGGCAATCACATCACCCAACTCACTCGGCGAAGTAAAGGCCTCAACGGAAATCCAAGGCTCTGCCTCTAAGCTTCTGCACAGACGCAAACCCTCTTCCAAACTGAAAACAGCCGCTTTCTCTCCACTTGACAGTGCCGGAATCATCGTTTCTCGGTTATCCACCCACTGCTCGCTTCGAACGGCAGCGCTGCCGATGCCGAGAGCGCTTAAGCGGAGAATGGCCGGACCGGCTTCCACGAGGACCGTCTCCTGTTCCGCACAGATTATTTTATCCTTATCTTTTTCCGCCGCGAAAAAAACATGATCCACCGCCACGTCTCCTGAAACGCTTAAGCTGATTTCGGATTCTTGAGTCTCTTCACCGGTTCGCCTGGGCATAACAAACTTTAGGGTTTGAGCTTCGATTTCCTCAGATATGATTTCAAAAGAAAAAACTTGTTCAGGGAAAGGACCGCTAATTCGGACAAGCAACTCTGATTTTTCATCGGAAAGATTTCTTGCATAGAACACGAGCGTATAGACCAGATCAGGAAGAAGTCGCTCTGTTTTCAATTTTTGACTTATGCTGCTGTGGTTTAATCTAATTTGATAAGAAGGCTGCTTCGGTGTGCCGGTATCCGCCAACTCGATTCTATTCGGACTTTCCCAAAGCGGCATACTTAAGGAAGCGCCCGGATTGTCTTTATAAGTGAGCGCTTGCAAAATCATCACGTCCCCGGGTTCCAAAAAAGAGGCGCTTGAACTATCGGTGAGTGTAAAGCAGGATTCCAAAGGATAAATGCTGACTCGGTTCAGAGCGGTAAGAGCGAGCAAGCGGTCGGGGCCGGCACCATAATATCGACTGATACCCGGTGCCACAGTTTCGAGAGCCCTGAAACGTTCTCCCCCGCTATCCGTATAATACGAAGTGTTGTTCGGTACTTGAGCAATGAAATTCCTGTCTGAAAGCATGATTACGTTTAAAGCTGACTCAGCTCCCTCAGGAAAGTTCGTCGGAATGCGTTCCAGCTGGTGGACATCTCGTCCATAAAGAAGGGTCTGACCTGTGCCGGATAAGAGAAGACTTTCACCAAAAGATTCGGCCTGCAACCAGTTTATCCTTTTGCCATCCATAGAGGGTAAGACGACAGACTCAAATTGCCATTCTCCGTCTTCGTTCCGAGCCCCTTTCCAGACATGGCCATCCGCGGCGACAGCAATCACGTTGCCTTCATGGAGACAAAGCGCGTTGATTTTGGCCTTACTCTCCAATTGAATAAACTTGGCTTCACCGGCTTCCCAAAGCAGGATTCTTCCTTGATTGCCGCTGGCCATAATACTTTGATCAACACGAATAATATCAGAAGCTTGCCAGAGATCCGAAGCGATTGTAAATTTGGCCATTTGCCAAGTCTGCAAATCCGAGTCCGAAAAGAATATTTCACCGGGATAGCTCACACAAACATAACCCTGCTCGTCACCGAAAGCCGCAACAATGTTATGCTCCGTCTCAAGTTCAACCAGATCAGGGGTGCTTCCAAGAATACTCGTCATTAAAAGCCCTTGATCTCCAACGGCAACGCTATCTCGGAAGCTGCCGTCCTCTTTTTTTCTCCAAGCCACATCTTCTATTGGCCAGTCTTCTCGATTTTCTTGACTCGCTATCTTGAACTTACGACTGGGACCGAGTTGTAAAGAGAGATGGGACTCCAGTCTTCCCGAGATGAGTTCAATTTGTTGACCTGAGCCGGCTCGCACCAAACGCAAATCCGCGCCGTCAAAAAAACCGTCCCCGTAAATTGCGGATTGAGCCGCAGAATAAGAACTGATGAGTTTTCGACCCTCTATTCTCGCAATCGGCACGGCAGCCTTATAAAGACGCGGAGCAAAATCCGGATTCTCTATAAGATTGGCTGTTTGTACCCCCTCCAAGTCTATGCCTATTCCTCGCAAGTCCCCCCTATTCTCTTCGTTTTGTTCGGGCAATTCAAAGTATAAGCTCGGGCTTTCTGAATTCACTTCGGCAAAACGATTCAATAGAGACAGGGCGAAGAGCAAAATAATAAGACCTGAAAGCACAGCCATGAAAATAGGGCGCCTCAGTAGATAGGCACCGTTCTTCCGTATTCGTCTGAACAGCTGGGAAAGACTATTCATACGCTGATTTAGCCGTAAGCCCGTTTGTAGGCCGAGGGTTTTCTGACCTTATACGACCAGATAAGAAGGCCGACACTAAGCACACAACAAACGAGTTGAAGGATGAAATAAGCCGTTGCCACGGCCTCGTTTTCACCGATAAGCATCAGGGCCGTACTGCCACAGAAGTTATAAACCGCATGAAGCACTATGGGAACCCAGATGGATCTACTCCAGAGTCCGACGGCCGAAAGCACCAGGCCGGCAGGTAAAACATAAAAACTCTGAATGAAATTCATATGGAAGAGGGCAAAAAGAAGGCCTGTAAGTAGAATGTTGAGCCAATCCGGCATGGCGCGCCTAAACTCGCCTGAAATCAAACCACGGAATAAAAGTTCTTCCGCTATAGGCACCAAGATAACCAGCGTTAAGGTGCTGAGCCAAATGTTCCCCCCCATACCGAAGAGCTCCGAGCTTTGAAGATAGGCCTGATATTCCGTTTCTACAAATCGGGAAATCTTTGAGAGTTCCTGGAATATATACATGATGAGATTGGCAATGCCGATAAATCCCACTGCGATAACAGCAGCGCGTAAAACATCCCCCACACGGGGCGCATTATAATATATATAAGGTTTGGATCGTTCTTTCATCAGCCAAGCGGCAAGAACGTAGAGGGCAATTTGTATAGGCGTGGAGAAAAGAAGACTATACATGGTCATCTCACCCATCATGTTCATGATATTATCTACAATTTGTTCACTGCTGCTCAGGTCTGTCATTGCGGACATGCCCATGACTAAGCCCACTACAAACATGACAAGAACTTGTATCATCAAATGGATGAGCATGAAAGCCAGAGGAAAGAGCACCGTCCCCGCACTGAACTTTCGGTTTTGAGGCGCATCGGTCGAATAGCTGAAATCGACCGCTTGTCCGAAACACTCTTGAGGGTAGGGTGCCTGTGACGGATAGGCCTGCTGTGGGGGAGCATACGGCGGTTGCGGATAGGCCTGCTGCGGGTAAGCCTGCGGCGGTTGCGGATAGGCCTGCTGCGGGTAAGCCTGTGGAGGATACTCTTGATACGGATAGGCTTGTTGAGA
>CAYFRY010000098.1:0-605 GCA_964345665.1 uncultured Oscillospiraceae bacterium | reverse complement strand
GGTGGCGTGTCTCCGTTCGTACCGGAAGGTTCATAATTGTAATTTTGAGCGTTCAAAAAACTTTCTCCTCTATTATCATAGGGATTTTATAAGTTTGATTTCATGCTTAAAAATCCTTTTTAAATTCTAACACTAAAACCGTTCTTTGATGCGTCCTTCACGGAAAGCCTCAATTAGACGAGCGATGTCATCGGCTTTATCCAGCAGCATTCGACCACGATCCGTATCTGCTATACGCATACGACGTTCCATCTCATCTTCAATGCGTACAATGGGTGTATAGGAACCCATGTCATTTTCAATTTGATCAAAATTGTGATGCTCGGCTAAGGCCAGGTGATGAGAATTATAAATCAAGGTGTAGCCGGCAATGCCTGTTTTCGGTTGGTATGCTTTAGATATGCCGCCATCAATCACAAAGAGTTTTCCGTTCGCTTTAACCGGGCGCTCACCGTCCTTAATCTTAACAGGGACATGTCCGTTGATAATATGGGCATGAACATCTCCTAAACCGAATTCTGCCAAAATTTTGTCACAAATCTCTTCCTGTTCAGCCAGCTGATAGTACGGATTATAGCGCTCCTTACGCAAAACTTTATGTTCAA
>CAYFRY010000097.1:0-5570 GCA_964345665.1 uncultured Oscillospiraceae bacterium | reverse complement strand
TGAACAGATGAGTCCCCAACAGGCACCTTTTCAAGCGGTTTCACAGGATATTCCTTATCAAGCAGCTCCTCAACAGGCACCTTATCAGGCTCCGCCTTATCAAGCGGCTCCCCAACAGGCACCTTATCAGGCTCCACCTTATCAAGCGATGCCTCAACAGGCACCCTATCAGGCCACGCCTTATCAAGCGCCTCCTCAGCAAGCTCCTTACCAGACTCAACAAAGTCCTCAACAGTCCTATGGGACATCCGGGATGCAATATAGCAATTATCAAAGTCCCAATCGCTCCGCTCAACCTACTAACACCTTAGCTTTGATCTCTATGATTGCAGGTATTGTAAGCTGTGTTCTGATTGTGGTTGCCGGGAGTCTTGTTTTCGGTATTATTAGCATTCTTGCCGGTATTGCTGCTATTATTTGCGGTATTATGGCTATGAAACAAATTAAAGCCAACCCGAATTCCAGTAGTAAGGGAATGGCATTAGCCGGTATTATCGCAGGTTCTGTCGGCCTTGCTTTTTCCTTAATTATTACGATTGCTTGTCTTGCTTGCTATAGTTCCATTAGTCGTTTAGGTGATCTTCCGTTTGACTACTAAAGCAATAGCTTGATTCAATGTAGATTGGATAAAGGCTCGTTTCTCCTTTGGAGCGAGCCTTTTTGGAGTTTTATGAAACCGTTTATCCGAATTCTTGACTATTATATTCCGACCTATGGCCTCTTGATGGTATTGGGTATAGCACTAGGTCTTTTGCTCTTTTATTTTACTGCTAAAAAGCGTGGGATTGACGGTGTAGATTCATTTGCCCTTGGTATGTTGACGCTGATTTTCGCTCTTTTGGGCGCTAGAATTCTTTATATATTGACGGATTTTAAAAATATTATGACCCTCTTCGCGAGAGGCAACTGGACTAAAATATTAAATCAACTGTTTTTTGGTGGAATGGTATTTTACGGGGGAGTACTCAGTGGCTTTATTGCGTTTGTTCTAATAGCCAAACATTATAGTAATCCAATATTGGATGCAATGGATGCAGCGGCACCTGCTATCGCTCTGGGACATGCATTCGGACGATTGGGCTGCTTCTCTGTGGGTTGTTGTTACGGTATAAAATCAGAGACCTTAGGAATGATATTCAAGCAGTCTCCGGTAGCACCGAACGGTGTTATGCTTTTACCGGTACAATTAATGGAAGCCGTTTTTAACCTTCTATTAACTGCCTATCTCCTGATTGTTTTTAATAAGGGTAGAAGAGGGGTGGCTGCTTCAAACTATCTTCTTATTTACTCAGCATGGCGTTTTTCAATTGAATTTTTCAGAGGCGACAATTATCGTGGCTTTTTTCTTAATCTGTCAACCTCACAGTGGATTAGTATGCTTTTATTTTCTTTAGGGCTTTTACTTTTATTTTTTGCAAGAGGAAAAAACCAAGCTGTCAAGAAAAAAGCTTGACAGCTTTCTCTCATCAAGATACTATTGCTTTTATGGCTGAAAAAGACTTACTGACCATTACTTTAGAAGCAGGTAAATTACTTGACTATTACGGCTGCTTATTAAATGAGAAGCAGAATAGAGCCTTAACTTTATACTATAATGAAGATTTATCGCTTTCAGAAATTGCTGAAATCATGAATATAAGCCGACAAGCAGTACATGAACAAATTAAAAACGGTATTAAAAGCCTGCTTGCCTTTGAAGATAGGCTGGCCTTGGTGAATAAGAGTGAAGAAATCTTAGCATTGCTGGATAAATTGGACTTGGCTCTTAACAATCAAGACAAAAATAGCAAGAAATTAATTTTAAAAATTAAGGAGCTCATCTAGAGAACGATTAAATGGCACTTTTTGAGGGTTTAACCGAAAAACTACAAAACATCACCGCACGCATGAGAGGGAAAGCGCGCGTTACTGAAGCTGATATCAAGGCAATGATGCGCGAAATTCGTTTGGCTCTTCTTGAAGCCGACGTGAATTTCCAGGTTGTAAAAGATTTAAGTGCGAGCATAGCGGAAAAATGTAAGGGTGTTGAGGTGATGGAATCTCTTACGCCCGGCCAGCAAGTGGTCAAAATCGTTAATGAATCCCTGACTGAAACATTAAGTGTGGGAGACAGTAAGCTTAAGGTAAGTCCATCCGGCTTTACAGTAATCTTGCTTTTAGGCCTACAAGGTTCCGGTAAGACAACAACGGCAGCTAAATTAGCACGTTTGCTTAAGAAAAACGGAAAGAAGCCCATGCTCTGCTCTGTTGATACGCACAGACCGGCTGCAGCGCTTCAACTTGAAGTTTTAGCTAAAAGTATTGATGTTCCGGTTTTTATACAACCTGAAGAAAAAGATGCGGTTAAAATTGCCGAAGCGGCAGTAGCCAGAGCACGTTACATGCTTTGCAATACACTTATTGTTGATACCGCAGGACGTATGACGGTTGATCAGGAACTGATGCAAGAACTGAAAGCCATCAGTCAAGTAGTAAAACCTACTGAAAGTCTTTTAGTTGTCGATGCGATGATCGGTCAGGAAGCTGTAAATATTGCTCTTGAGTTCGATAAGCTTATTGGCTTGGACGGCTTTATTATGACCAAACTGGATGGTGATGCCAGAGGCGGTGCGGCCTTATCCATTGCGCAAGTAACTAAGAAGCCGATTAAGTTTATTGCTGTTGGTGAGAAAGTAGATGCGTTTGAAGAATACTTCCCCGATCGCATGGCCTCACGTATTCTGGGCATGGGAGACGTCCTAAGCCTAATTGAAAAGGCGACTGCTCAGATAGATGAAAAGCAAGCTATGAAAACGCTTGAAAATCTTCAACAGAATAAATTCAGCCTACAGGATATGTTGGAACAGTTTGAACAGGTCAAAAAAATGGGTTCCCTTAAGGACATTATGAGTATGCTTCCCGGAATGAATAAAAAAGCCATGGACCAAGTCAATCCGGATGATAGAATTATAGACCGTCAACAAGCGATTATTCGCTCAATGACCATGGACGAAAGACTGAATCCTAAACTGCTTAATGCGTCTCGCAGAAAACGAATTGCACAAGGTTCCGGGACTACGGTTCAAGATGTCAATCGTCTTATTAAGCAATATGAAGAGTCCTTAAAACTCTTTAAACGTTTTGGTGGCCTTAAAGGTAAAAAGGGCATGGGTGCTCTTGGACGATTCGGTATGGGAAAGGGATTCCCATTCTGAGTTTAAACCTTGGTAATATAAATTTTTTTGGAGGAACAATATGGTAAAAATCAGATTAAAAAGAGTAGGTGCCAAGAAAGCGCCGTTCTATCGAGTCGTAGTAGCGGACCAAAGATTTCCGAGAGACGGTAGAAATTTGGCCGAAATCGGTACCTATAACCCTTTGACAGACCCTGCTGAAATCAGTATTGATGTTGAAGCCGCTAAAAAATGGCTTAGCAACGGCGCACAGCCCACGGATACCGTTCGCGCTTTGTTGAAAAAAACGGGGGTTCTCTAATCATGGCTAATGAGACCAATCGCATGCGTGATCTACTTTTGACCCTGCTGCGTCCACTGGTCAATCATCCTGATGAAATCCAAATTAATCCCATAGAGAAGGGACACTATGTTACCTTAGAAGTTCGGGTTAATAAGGATGATATGGGTAAAATTATTGGCAAAGGCGGACGTAGGGCTGAAGCTTTACGGACCATTTTAAAAGCCCAAGGAAGTCGTTTAAATAAACGTATTTCCTTAGATATTTTGGACTGATATGAAAAAAACGGATTTTTTTCACGTTGCACTGATTATTGGTGCCCACGGAGTGAGAGGAGAAGTTAAGCTTTTACCTTTATCCGAACGTCCCAATCGTTTACAAGAGCTCTCCGACCTGTCTCTCATGACAGCCGGAGGTCTTTTTGTAAGACGCTTGAAATTCCGTTCCAGAAAAGCAAACGGTCATGAAATTGCTGAGCTTGAAGGAATTAACGACAGAGAAGAGGCTGAAGCATTAAAAGGCTATTATTTGTCCGTAAGCAGGGAGCAAGCCGCACCACTACCGGAAGGCCGCTACTATATCAGTGACTTGATCGGCCTTAAAGTTATTGATGCTTCCAGAGGTGAAATTGGCTGCCTAAAAGCCGTCCGTGATAACGGTGCTCAAGATGTCTATGAAATTGCCCGCCAAGGCAAGAAACCCTTGTTTTTAGCCATTACAAAGGAAACATTTCAATCCGCAGATTTATTTCGAGGCGAGATCTATGTTCAATTACCTGATGGCTTATGGGAAGTCTATGAATGAGGAAGACTTATGAAGTTTACTGTTCTTACACTGTTTCCGGAACAAGTTGACCAAAATATTAAGTCCAGTATTACAGGTAGGGCTCTGGAGAAGGGTCTTTTTTCTTATGAAAGTATCAATATTCGTGACTTTGCCAACAATCGTTATGGGAAAATAGACGATACGATTTTTGGTGGCGGGCAAGGCATGCTGATGCAGTGTGAGCCGATCAAAGCGGCTTGGATAACTGCTCAAGAGGCTTATCCGACTACAGCTGCACGAAGCATTTATCTATCGCCTAAAGGAGTGAGACTCAATCAGAATCTGGTTCATGACTTATCTGAAGAAGAGCATCTTATTTTGCTTTGTGGGCACTACGAAGGTGTAGATGCCAGAATTCTGGACGATATTAATGCTGAGGAAATCTCAATCGGCGACTACGTGTTGACAGGTGGAGAGTTAGCGGCCTCTGTTCTTATTGATGCTGTCGCAAGACTTTTACCCGGCGTATTGCCTAATGAGAGCGTCCACGAAGAGGAGTCTCATAGTGACGGCTTACTCGAATGCAGACACTATACCAAACCGGCTGTTTGGGATGAGCATAAGGTGCCCACAATTCTTTTAAGCGGCAACCATGCAGCCATCACAAAATGGCGCGATTTGGATTCATTGGCTGAAACACTGTACAAAGCACCGGAACTTTTTGATAAACTCTCTCTTGATGAACAGACTTTAGCCGACTTAGCTAAGCACTTGAAAGATGAACGATGAATAAATTCTTAAGACGTAGAGACAAGGAACGAGTCGATCGTTTTTACAGCCCCATAGAGCCCCGAACACTCGTTAATAGCATACCGTCAAGTTGCCGTTATAAAGCGATTTTTTTTGACTTGGACGGAACCCTTGTCGATACGGTGCCGCATATTTGCCAATCGTACCAAAATACTTATCGCGCTTTTAATTTACCCGTGCCTTCTGATGCAACGGTAATGGAAGGAATAGGTCGCTCCCTGTGGGAAATTGTTTCTGAAACGGTTCCGTTAAAAGACAGAGAAGACTTTATCCGCTATTATCGCGCTTATAATCAGGGCAATATGTTGCAAAACACCGCCCTCTTTTGGACAGCCAAACGTCTGTTGGATCAGCTGAAATCAATGAGGATTCCTTTAGGAGTTGTGACAGCTAAGGGAACTGCACCGACCCTGCAAAACTTGCATGACTTCGGCCTCAGGCACTATTTTGAAGTCCTTGTAGCCCACGAAGATACGGATAAACACAAACCGGATCCCACACCGCTTTTTCTGGCAAAATCAAAGCTTGAAAATCGTATAAAA
>CAYFRY010000096.1:0-5627 GCA_964345665.1 uncultured Oscillospiraceae bacterium | reverse complement strand
GCAATCGCAGGACCTCTACCCCTGCTGGCATTTCCGATCCTCATCACCATGCTCACCCTGCCCGGCCAGACCGCCCAAGGCTTCTACAACGCCTGCACCGCAGCCCTGGGCACCCGCGGCGCCATCGTGGCTTCGGCGACGTTCATGACTGTTAGACCGGCTGCTTCGGCTTTAGCCTTGGACTTGGACCCTTCATAAAGACCGACAATGACCTTATGTCCGGAGTCCTGAAGGTTTTTGGCATGGGCGTGTCCTTGGCTACCGTAACCGATGATGGCGATCGTTTTACCGTCCAGGGCGTGTGTAGCGCATTCTGCATCTTTATAAATTTTTTTCATGGATATTCCTCCTTTAAGCTAAACCATGTAATCCGCAGCTATTCAGATTGAGTATTGGCGTAAAGACCGTCAACATTGAGCGATTTTTCTCCGCGCTCAATAGCAACCAAGCCTGTACGAACCAATTCCAAAATTTTGTAAGGCTCGAGCATATTTTGTAAGGCGTTTACTTTTTCTTCCGCACCGGATACTTCAATGGTGAGCGTACTTGGAGAGACGTCCACAATATGCCCACGGAAAATTTGTGCCAGCTGAATAAGTTCAGCTCTTTGGGAGGCATCCGCCTGTACCTTAAAAAAGACAAGTTGTCTGGCAAAATAATCGGAGGGCATCAGCCTTTTAACTAAAAGTACGTCAGGCAATTTATAGAGCTGACGAATAAGCTGTGAGACGGCCTCTTCAGCAATGTTGACCAGAACAGTAATGCGCGAGAATTCGGGTGCTTGTGTTTCGCCGACGGCAAGGCTGTCAATGTTGTAACCACGACGAGCAAATAGGTTAGACACCTTAGAGAGAACGCCTGCCTTGTTTTCAACTAATACTGAGAAAATCTGTGCCATAGTTAGTCCTTCCTCAAACGAGATAAATACACCTTATCACTTATTGATTTCTTAAACAATTGTGTTTCGCCAAGCGGTCCTAAACAGGTTTGAAAACAGACAAAAAAGGGCGCTCAGAGGAAGCTCCGAACGCCTTTTTAATCATGACATCTTTATTATTTTTTACGCAGTTCATCCAAAATCTCAGTAAGAAGTTCAGCCTCGGTAGGGGCGGCAGGCTCTTCTTCCACGACCGGTGCCGGCTTACGTAACTTATTAACCGCTTTAATGAGAAGGAAAACGGCCAAAGAAATAAAGAGGAAACTGATAATCGTTTGAATCAGGATGCCGTAGCCGATGGCGACCTCAGGCGTTTCTCCCACCGCGGGTGTAAGGACGATTTTCAGGTTGCTGAAATCGATACCGGCCAGCATATAACCGATAATAGGCATGATAATATTTTGGACGAGTGAATTAATCACAGCCGAGAAAGCGCTGGCGACCACTACACCGACAGCCATATCAATCACGTTGCCTCTGGAAATAAATTCTTTGAATTCTTTAATCATAATTGCTCCTTCATTGAATAGAATAGGGCGAGTTACCCCACCTCAAGTATTATAAATCAAAACTAATCTGATTTATCCGATACGATCCTTTAAAAATCACAAATTAAACACAAAAATCGACTAAGTCCGAGGGCAAGTCTTCTTTTTCAGCACTGAGCGTAATGGTTGCATTGAAATCATGTTCAGTGGAAAAACGATCTAAGTTTTTGGCAAAGGTGACCAGCTCTTCAATAGATTCCGATTTGGCCACTTTGAAGATACTGTCGATAAAAAGCTCGTTCATATCAAAATCTTTGGCTGAAATGCCTGCAATAAAGCTTAGTAATTCATTAAAGGATGAGACAGGATATTCCGCAACGTCAACCAAGCGTATTTGTGGCTTTATGTAACCGTCAAGTCTTCCTCCCCTTTCGATACAAGCGACATTGAGATGTTGGTCTGTAGCCATATGGTTCAGCACGTCAACCATTTTTCTCGTTTTACCGCTACCTTTGGGTCCGATTACAATTTTTAACATAAGCTATCTCCTTGAATGTGATATTCGCTTGAACAGCTGTCTTTATTATAAACGAAGCGTGCTGAAAAAGAAATGAAAAATACAAGATAATATTTAGATGCACCAAATAATCTTGACGATGAAAAGCTATCAAAGTAGAATAATTAGAAAAACATTTATATCCGTCACACACGCAATATCTATGATTTGACTTTTTACAATGTGAACGCTATCGCTAAGGTAGAAAAAGTAAAATAGGAACAACCTTTAAATACATTTGCCCTCTATGTTCCCAATCGCCCAGTCGGCATGCCGGATAGTTATTCGTTCGCAGGCTGGTATAAAGATGAAGCTTGTACACAGCCCTTTAATTTTGCATCAGAAAAAATGGGCCCTAACTCTCTGATGCTTTATGCTAAATGGGATCCTCCTGTTGTACATGCAACTGTCTATGATTCCATGGAGGCGGGCGCCGGATCCGTGACCCATACCTTACCTTACAATGAGTCTATTAATCCGAATATAATGCCTACAGTAAAGGATTTTGGTGGAAATGTTGTTTCGGCAGGTGACCCTGCTACGGTTATTACTCTGCCGGAAAACCACAAATGGATTGGTTGGAGCACCAAATCAGGCAGCACATACACCACGTTTAACTTTGCCACAAAATTACTTAATGATATCGAGCTCTATCCTTATTATGTCAGTATCCAGACCTATTCAGTCACCTATCATCCCGGTGTCGGTACCGGAAGCGTAGAGGATGATAAGACCTATTTCGCAGGAGCCTATGCGGACGTTCAGCCCGGCACCATTAATCCACCTGCCAGACAGGTTTTCTTAGGATGGACGCTTGCCGGTGATCCGAGCGGAAAGATTTATGTAGCCAACGACAAAATATTTATTGATGGAAATAAGCTTTTAACCGCCGTTTTTGGCCCCAAGTTGCAGAGTAGCCTTGTCTATAAGGCCAATGGAGGTGTAGGAGATGACGTTATCTACGAGCTTCAGAACAACGCATCGCATACCATTATTCCCAACCCTTCCTATACGAGAGAAGGGTATCAGTTCATTGGCTGGAACACCTATGCCAATGGAAGTGGTTTAACGTATAAACCCGGTCAGACCGTGCTCATAGACGGTGGAGAAAACATACTCTACGCCCTGTGGGAGGAACTCATTTCGGTCACTGCACAGAAGCTGTGGAATTTCCCGGCTCCCGGCATCACCAGACCTGACATTTGGTTCACCTTGTATCGTACCAACGCTGACAGTACTCAAATAGCGGTCGGTACTCAAGCGGTGCCTGACGCTGCGACGGGTGGTGCCGTTACTTGGAATAACTTACCGAAAACCGACGGGAACGGTTATACCTATGTATATACGGTAAAAGAAACGACGGACAGCGGGTCGGATTATACTCCGCCAAGCTTCACGAAGAAAGAAGAAGACCTGACGGTTACCAACACATATGAATATATAGATTTTGAAGTAAGAAAAGTCTGGGCCGGCGATGACTTGCCCTCGGAAAAACCACCGATACAGGTGCAGTTGCAGGTCAGTACTGACGGTGTCAACTATGTAGATAAGGGTAATCCGGTTACGCTGACCAGTGGAATGAGTCAATATAAGTGGTACAACCTGCCAAAGAAGGACAGCCAAGGTTTTGATTTAAGCTATCGGGCTATTGAAAGCAGTGTGCCGGCAAGCTATATAGAAACATAACGTATACCGTGACCTGGACGAACGCCGGAAACGTGACGATCTTGAACGCGAAGATTACGGACAACAAGTCCGGCCTGACGAACGTGACGTATAGCCATGTGTCGGTAGACAACACGTCAACTGAGGCGACGAACGGTTCTACGACGCTGAAGCCGGGTGAGAAGCTTGTGATGACGGCTACGTACGCGGTGACGCAGGCCGACCTGGATGCGGGCACGATCTCGAACAGCGCGAGCGGCAGCGGTCAGACGCCCGATCCCGAGAATCCGACGCAGCCCGATCCGACCCAACCACCGGTCGAACCGGAGAAGCCGGGCACGGTGGATATCCCTGCGGACAAGAATCCCGAACCTAGCAACACAGTAACTAAAGTGGCTAACAGGAAGCAGTATAAAAAGACCGGCGACGAAATCCAATACACCATAACGGTTACGAATACCGGAACGGTAATAGTTGAGGGACTCCTTATTGAGGACAGTTTGGTTGCATTTGCAGATATGACACTTAAGGAATCTGTAATCAGCAATGGTACGCTCGACTTGAATGAGGTCTGGACTTTGACTTACAGCTATACAATCTCGGAGGACGACGTGAAGAGGGGCAGTGTATTGAATCTGGTACGTGTCATTGATCCTGCTAATCCGAATGATAATCCTGTATCGGATGAACTCGAAGTGCCTAAGGCGGATGAACCTTCGAAGCCTCTGCCGATTCCTAGAACAGGTGAGCATGACAGGCACTACACATACTTGGCTTGGATGTTGATTGTTGCGGCAGCTGTTTTGACTACTCGACGTAAGATTATCCGGGAAGAGGATGAAAACCATTAGTTTGCGTTGTTCATAAGAGAACGTAACTAAACGTCAGAGTGGCAAATAATTACTATGAAGAGAAGGAGTCGGAGAATTAAATATTCGGCTCTTTCTTTTATACTTGCTTCAACAAAAATATAAGAGAGGGCACTTTTCTGTTAAAAGATGTGTAAATAGGAGGGCGTCTCTGTCTTGCTTTTGTACATCAAAGCTGTTACAATAAATACGTTGAATTTCGGCTTTAAAGAGTGGGCTTGCCCGCTCTTTCGTTTTGAGAGGGAATTGCATGGCCAAAGGTGGAAAACTGGCGACAGAAGCGGCTAACATTTGCCAAGAGACCGTTAGTGAGATGGGTCTTGATTTAGTCGATGTCGATTTTGTGAAAGAGGGAAAGCATCAAATCTTACGTCTCTATATTGATAAGCGTGGAGGTGTAGGCTTGGACGATTGTGCGGAGCTCAGTCGTGCGATAAATCCTTTATTGGATGCTTCTTTTTCGTGGTCCGGTCCCTATCTTTTGGAAGTCTCTTCTCCGGGCTTGGATCGTCCCTTAAAAACGCTTCAAGATTTCCAACGTCATTTGAACGAGGAAGTGGACGTGCGTTTGTATAAAAGCCTTGACGGTAAAAAAGAATTTCGCGGCCTTTTGAAAGAGGCGCAGGAGAACCATATTGTTCTCTCACTGACCGATGAGGCCGGAGAGGTTCTTAATATGGAACAAAGGCTTGAATTGAGCGATTGTTCGAAAATCAGTCGCTGTATCCGATTTTAGAACCTGATGTTTTAGGCTGCCGAGGCAGCAGAAAGGATAAACCATGAATGTAGAATTAATCAGTGCGATTAAAGCCATCGAAAAGGAACGTATGATTCCGGCCGAGTCACTTTTTGAAGCCATTGAGGGTGCTTTGGTTGCCGCTTATAAGCGCGAATTTACGGACTTAAAGAATTACAGCAATATTCAGGCTGAAGTGGACCGTGAAACCGGTGAGATGACAGTTTACTTGCTTAAAGAAGTTGTCGAAGAAGTAAGTGACCCTAACCAGGAGATTTCTTTGGAAGAAGCAAGGGCCAATTCGGATGAGGTGGAAATCGGTGATATGCTTGCTTTTGAAACCAATCCTGCAAAGTTAGGTCGTTTGGCGGCGCAG
>CAYFRY010000095.1:0-5655 GCA_964345665.1 uncultured Oscillospiraceae bacterium | reverse complement strand
AGTATGGCTATTCTACGCTTGGACTGATCTGTAATTTTGGATTATGAGCAGCCTTTACAAGAGGCACAACCTCCACTACCACAGCCACTTTCAAAAAAAATAGCAGGCAACTCTCTGATGTTGGCCGCTAAATCCGGGCGGCCGATAGCCTCAGCAAGCTTCTCAAGATCAGGATACTCCTCTTTCCATCTCAGCTCATCGTCCAGAAAAATCAGAGGAAAGCCTTGATCACCTTTTTCATCAAGAACTTCTTTGACGAGCGCATTATTTAAAAACGCCATCGGATGTTCAATCAGATTGTATAGAGCCAGAGGGTAATCCATAGCATCAAGGGTATAGAGAAAGCTGAGCAACTTCAGACGCTCCGGGTCCTCCCTCACAAATTGCAGATCATCAGGATTAACAATTTCATAAACACTTAATTTTTTCATATTTTCTCCCAAGTCAGCATCAATTGGCTGAGTTCTTTTAGTTTTTCATCCTTGTCTATTATATTATCACCGGACAAGGCATCCGCGATGCAATGATTCATATGGCTTGTTAAGACTTCACGATTGGCTTTTCTTAAGATTGAAGTGCATGCCATCAGTTGATGAGCAATATCAATACAATAACGATCCTCTTCTACCATTCTGATGAGGCCATCCACTTGACCTCGTGCAGTTTTCAAAAGATTCATAAGCTTTTTCTTATCCGCTTGCATAGTCCTCTCCTTTGGCTACATAACGCCTTTCAAATGCCCTGTTTTCCCTCTTTTCGCTTGCTTTACTTTGATTAAGCTTAAACTCCGGTTTATAACGGCGCAAGCGTAGAGCGTTTCCAAGCACAAATAAGGAACTGAAACTCATCGCGGCAGCCCCGAACATAGGAGTGAGGCTCAATCCCCATGCGGAAAAGACACCTGCAGCCAATGGGATACCTAAAACATTGTAGAAAAAGGCCCAAAATAGGTTTTCTTTAATGTTTCGGACCGTTGCCCGACTTAAGCCGATTGCATTGACAGCCGAACGTAGGTCATTACTTAGTAAGATTAAGTCGGCACTTTCCATGGCGATGTCCGTTCCTGCCCCCATGGCAACAGAAACATCAGCCAGAGCCAGTGCGGGCGCATCGTTTATCCCGTCACCTATCATCATAACCTTTTGTTTTGTACCGTCTTTGCCCTTTTTTAATGTTTCAATATGTTTTGATTTCTCTGCCGGTAAAACACCTCCGAAAACCTGATCGATTCCTAATTGAGTCGCCAGCGGTTTAGCCACCGTTTCCCTGTCACCCGTTAAAAGTACCGTCTGTAATCCTTTGCTTTTCATCGCTTGAACCGCTTCAGCAGACCCTTTTTTCAGCGCATCGGCAAGCCCGAGTATGAGGCGCAGCTCTTGATTAACCGCTACAAAGAGAGAGGTTTCACCGGCCTCACCCATCCTGTCAGCTTCGTTTTGCCATTCTTCATTTATTTGAACTTGATTTTCCTCCATGTATTCTTGATTACCCGCCATCACCTCATTTCCATTCACAAGGGCAGAAACACCTCTTCCCGGCACGACTGAAAAATCCCGGACCGGAAGCAAAACAATTTTTTGATCCTCAGCCAAGTCTGCAATAGCCCTGGCCAACGGATGTTCCGAAGCGGCTTCAAGGGAAGCAAGGACTTGTAAAAGTTCCGCTTCAGTATGCTTATCTTTTTCGGAAAGAACTAAGCATTGAACACGAGGCTTTCCTTCTGTAAGAGTACCCGTTTTATCCATGACCACACATTGGACTTGTCCGGCATGTTCCAGGGCTTCGGCGGATCGAATCAGGATACCGTTTTGGGCCCCTTGACCGGTGCCTACCATAATGGCAACCGGGGTGGCCAAGCCTAAAGCACAGGGACAGGAAATTACCAAAACAGTGATACCGTAGGACAAAGCTTGTTCAAAAGCCTGACCCGAGAGCAAATGGACGATCAGCGTAAGCAGAGCAATCACAAGTACTATAGGCACAAAGACGGCAGCCACACGATCAGCCAACTTCGAGATAGGCGCCTTAGAGGAAGAGGCCTCCTCTACCAATTTGACAATTTGAGCCAGTGTGCTTTCCGACCCGATTTTTTCGGCTCTGAACCTTAAGGTCCCTGTTTGATTGACCATCCCGCTCAGCACTCGGTCGCCTTCCTTTATTTCAAGCGGCATAGACTCGCCCGTAATGGCAGAACTATCCAAGCTGCTATAACCACTGACAACCAAGCCGTCAACCGCAACCTTCTGCCCGGGTCTTAAAAGAATAAGGTCTCCCGGTAAAACTTCATCTACAGGAATGGTTTTAAGCTTACCGTCTCTTTCGACCTCCGCCTTATCCGGCATCAGCTCCATCAACTGTGAAATAGCCGAGCTGGTCTTACTTTTCGCGCGTGCCTCCAGCATTTTTCCAAGCGAAATTAATGTCAGAATCATAGCCGCAGATTCGAAGTATAAGCTGTGTCTAAGATGTAATAGCTGTTCTTGATTGCCTCCGGCCTGTGCACTTGCCATTTGATACAGCACTAAAACACCGTATATCAGCGCCGCACCGGAACCGATAGCAATAAGCGCATCCATATTGGGTGAGCGACGAATAAGAGATTTAAATCCACTTCTGAAAATCGTACGGTTAATATAAATTATGGGCAAAGTCAAAAACAGCTGTGTCAGTGCAAAATGCACACTGTAGTCAGTTCCCGACAGAAAGATGGGCAAGTTTAAGCCCATCATTTCGCCCATGCTGATAAGAATTAATGGCAAGAGAAAGAGCAGTGAGGGCCAAAAACGTTTTTTATAGAGGGCATATTCTTGAAGGCTCGAATCCTTTGTCTTATTCCCCTCTTTGTTTTCCTCTTCACTCTTTACACCGGAAAGTATGCTTTCCTCATCAAGCGCTCTTCCGTCATAGCCGGCCTTCTGAATCGCTTCGATAATCTGCGCATTTGTCCTCTGCATGGAAGCGTCAAGTTTTAAAACCATCCGTTGGGTAAGCGGGTTAAGCTCTACTTTTTCAATCCCCCCTAGGCTTTCGACTGCCCTTGCTACCGCAGCGGCACATGCGGCACAATGAAGACCCTCCAACTGAAATTGTCTGGTTTCAGTTTTACTTCTATCACCCTTTTGATTATTCATCTGTAAGACCTTTTTATAAGTAAATTGACCTCCCCCACAGGGTGGTCTTGGTACAGAATAAAACAAGGCTTTTTGTCTTGTCAGTTGTTCAGGGTGATGCGTTTAGAAATCACTTCAAATAAAGTTTATCGAGAACAAACGATATAAGGTAAATAGGCCGAGTAACCCTTCTCTTCCATGTTCTCCTTCGGAATAAAACGTAGGCTTGCCCCATTGATACAATAGCGAAGGCCGCCGCTGTTCTTCGGCCCGTCCTCAAAAACATGCCCCAAATGACTGTTTCCTATTTGAGAACGCACCTCAATCCGTTGGTAACCATAACTCTCATCGTCCAAGTAGATTAATGCCTCTGTTGTGATCGGCATGGTAAAAGAAGGCCAGCCACAGCCCGCATCATACTTATCCGCAGAAGAAAATAAAGGCTGACCGTTCGTAATGTCCACATAGATACCCTCTTCTTCGAATTTGTCCAAAGAACTGCTACCCGGTTTTTCCGTAGCGGACTTCTGAGTGACATTAAATTCCAGTATACTTAAGCGTTCTTTCAACTCTTCAGGATCGGCTCTTGTGTAATCCGGATACAAAGGTTCGTTCACCCGGCTCAAATTGACATGACAGTATCCTGTCGGATTTTTACCCAAATAATCCTGATGATCGCTTTCCGCCACCACAAAGTTTCTCAAGGCTTGAAGTTCAACCACTATGGGCTTTTCGTGCTTGCTCGCCTCATGAGCCAAAGCCGAACGCGCCACGGCTTCCTGTAACGCTTCAAGATAGTATATACCCGTACGATACTGAGTTCCTCGATCTCCTCCCTGCTGATTGAGAGAGGTCGGATCGATGATGCGGAAATAATGGGCCAATAGCTCGGCCAGGTGAATGCGATTCGCATCGTAAACCAGCCTCAAAGTCTCAGCGTGTCCGCTAAAAGCCAAGTCTTTGTAGCTCGTCTTATTCGAAGCGCCATTCGCGTAACCGACCTCGGTTTCCAGAACACCTCTGATTTGCTTAAAATAGCCCTCTACTCCCCAAAAGCAACCGCCGGCCAGATAGATCTCTTTTCTCTTTATCATAAATCCAGTTTGAGATCTCCTTCTTTAATCCAGCCTTTCTTACGCATAGGCCAGGCGAAGAGTAAAGTTAATAAAGCCGGCAAAACAAAACTGATTAAAATCAGGCCCAGCCAGTCTTTAACACCAGGACTCATGGCCACAGCACCGGCGGCCACCGCTGCTTCTGACGGGGTAAACCAACCCGTAATCACACCGATTTGTCCCACCAATCCCGAAGTTCCCATACCGGACGAGAGAGGGGCCCCGTTCATTTCCAATTTGAACACAAGTGTCGCTAGAGGACCGGTCACAGCGGAAGCCAAAGTCGGAGGAATCCAAACACGTGGATTCTTAAGAATATTACCCATTTGAAGCATTGAGGTTCCTATACCCTGTGCCACCAGTCCGCCCCAGCGATTCTCTTTAAAAGACATGACGGCGAAGCCTACCATTTGCGCGCAACAACCGGCGACTGCCGCGCCCCCTGCCCTACCGACCAAACCCAAGGCAGCGCAAATTGCGGCAGAAGAAATCGGCAAAGTCAAGGCCACACCTACGATTACGGAAACCAGAACGCCCATGATAAAAGGCTGACGCTCAGTCGCCCACATAATCGCAGCACCTACGGCAGAGGCTGCCCGTCCGATGGCAGGCGCCCACCACAGGGATAATAGGCCACCCGTAAACATCGTCACAAAAGGCGTAACAATAATATCCACCTTGGTTTCTTTGGAAACGATTTTTCCGAACTCTACAGAAAAAATGGAAACAACCAAGACCGCCAAAGGTCCTCCCGCACCACCTAAAGCATTGGCCGCTACACCGACACCGGCCATCGTAAACATGACCAATGCCGGCGCTTGAAGGGCGTAGGCTATAGAAACAGCCATGGCAGGACCTGTGGCTTGCGAAGCAAACTTACCGGCCTCAATCAAAACTCCGAAAAAGGAATTCTAACCCAAGGCATGGCTGAGCTGAGTACCGAGCGTGGACATAATGGTTCCTATCAGGAGTGAGGCAAAAAGCCCCAAAGCCATCGCACTCAACGCATCAATACCGTATCGCTTAAAAGAAATGTAGACATTTTTCTTTTTAAGAAAGGTAAGGACAGCAGACTCCTCTTTTTCGACTTGGATTTTTTCTTTCTTTTTTGAACTCATTTCAACGCTCTCCTATTTGTGACTGTAAGCCACGGACTAATAGCCTAATTCTTCTCCGACTAAGATGACCTTGATGCGATTCGGAATACTTGAAAAGCGAGTCAAAACCTCCTGCGCACAGATACAACCCTCTGAGAAACACGAGGCACAGCGTCCTGTCTGTGTACAAGGTGTAGTCTTGTTCAGACGCATCGTATTTTTAGGCGATGCAATGTCACGAACACGCTTGAAAGCGCTCTCCGCATCCGAGCATACTTTATTCATTCCGACAATTAAGAGGACATTTTCAGGACCATAGCAAAGAAAAGCCAG
>CAYFRY010000094.1:0-5678 GCA_964345665.1 uncultured Oscillospiraceae bacterium | reverse complement strand
GAGTGCAGTACACAAAACACGACCGCTCTTTATGATCCTTGTGCGCCCTTTTCACGAATGGGGGTTATTGCCGCCCAATTTCAAGAGGAGGAATTAGTCGGCGTTGAAGGCTTCCATATGCATACGCTGTGTGAGCAGGACAGTGATGATCTTATTGTTACGGTTAGGGAACTGGAAAATAAATTCGGGAAATATTTTCATCATGTTAAGTGGCTGAATTTGGGTGGCGGACATCACATTACGCGACAAAACTATGATCTTGAAGCACTCATCTCTGAATTGCTTCGCTTGAGAGATAAGTATCAATTTATTTGGAACCCGGTGAGGCTATCGCTTTGAATGCAGGTTATTTGGTCACTGAAGTTTTAGATTTTGTAGAAAACGGTATGACCATTGCTCTATTAGACAGTTCGGCTGAGTGCCATATGCCTGATGTGCTTGCTATGCCGTATAGACCACCCTTGTATCGAGCAGACCAAGCCGGTAAACTTCCCTTCACCTATCGTCTATCGAGCGCGACCTGCTTAGCCGGCGATGTCATTGGAGATTACAGTTTTGCCCAAAACTTAAAGACTGGCGATCGACTGATTTTAGGAGATATGGCGATATATACCATGGTTAAAAACAATACATTTAACGGTATTAATTTACCGTCCATTATCTTGTTGAAATCAAACGGAGAATTCGAAATCGTTAAGGAATTCGGTTATGATGATTTTAAATCCAGGCTTTAAGTGTCTTTAGTTGAGCAGGAAGGAGAAACGAGAATGATGAATAAGAAGTCAGCTTATGTGCTTTTGGCAGAAGGTTTCGAAACGTTGGAGGCTTTAACTGTTATCGATGTTTTAAGACGTGCGGCATGGCCTGTTTTTACGGTTAGTACTACATCATCTCTTCAAGTGGTTTCCGGACAGAAAATACCTGTTGTGGCCGATATGTTTTTGAAAGATTTACCATTGGCCAAAGAAGTCGGCTTACTCTATATCCCCGGCGGCTTACCTGCATCAAAGACATTAAGTGAAGATGAAAAAGTAATCCTCTACCTTCAAGATTGTGAGAAAGCAGGAGCATTGATTGCTTCACTTTGTGCCGGTCCACTTTCTTTGGAAAGTTCAGGTTTGGCCAAACGCTACCGCGGTACTTGTTTTCCGGGCGTTGAGGAAACGGTTAAGTACAAAGAATACGTCAACGCTGCGCTTGTTGATGACGGACAAGTGATTACTTCGCGCGGTCCTGCAACCGCCCTTTATTTGGCACTTCACCTTTTGGAACGCCTTGCAGGAAAAGAGGAGATGCAAAAAGTGAAAGATGCTATGCAACAAAGCTACATCGAAACCGCTTATTTTAAATGATCAAGCGCACTAGTGTTCTTTATTGTAACGTTTATAGGCACGATCAAAATCAATGAACATCCGGATATTTAATCCCTGTTCATTGATTTTAGCTGTTATGACTTGCTCCAGTTCTTCGTCACTCATTTGAAATGAGTCCGGGATAACAACATCATAGGATACGCTTTGTTTTATGCCGTTGCGATGGCCGAGAAATTGAAAATCATGTATATGAAGTCTAAGGTCAATACTGTGAATTGTATTTTGTATCAGTCGGACTATGCGTTGTTCTTCTGAAGTCATAGCGCGGTCCGGATCGACGTGAATGAGTAATTTTACACCCGTTTCTTCATGCACGGCTCTCTCAATGGTATCTACGATTAAGTGAATATCCAATAAGCGCATGTTCGCATCCATGGCTACATGAATAGTGGCATACACATTTCCCGGACCGTATTCATGAATAAGAAGATCATGACTGGACAAAATTTCAGAATAGCTGTTTACCTTCCGGATAATACTTTGAAAGAGTTCCGATTCGAAGCTGCCTCCCATTAGGCGATTGAGCATATCTAGCAAGATTTGAATACCGGTTTTGATTATAAAAATGGCAACCAGAGCTGCCGCATAAGGATCAAGATTAATTCTGGAAAAAAGAGTCAGGATAGCTGAAAACAAAACCGCAGAAGTAGCTATTACATCATTAAGACTGTCTTTGGCCGTCGCCATAAGGAGTTCGGACTTTAGGGCTAAAGCAAGCTTTCGATTGTAAAAATACATCCCTAGTTTAATCAGTATAGAAATGATTAGTACAAGAAAAGTAATAAGACTGATATCTGCCGTTGTCTCCCCCTTTAGACTTGTATAAGCTGAGCGTAAAAGTGATACGCCCATTAACAGAATAAGTACAGACACTAGTGTGGTTGCAAGATATTCTGCACGAGCATGACCAAAAGGATGATTTTTATCAGCCGGTTTAGAAGAAACTTTAAAGCTAATTAAGCTTATAATTTGCGAGTTTAAATCAGACAGGTTGTTAAAAGCATCTGCAACCATAGCAACAGAGCCACTGATAATGGCCACTGAAAGTTTAGATGCGAATAGAATAAGGTTACATAAACTGCTTACAATAACGGATAGTATGCCGTAGTCCTGCCTCAGATCGGTATCAATCTTTGATTTGAGAGATAGGATGAATAGTTTTAAATAGTATCTCATAAGCCTTGCCTAATTCCTCCGGAAATTAAAACAATCCACAGCCGGAAGGCTATGGATTGAGTGCTGCGAATATTTCTAAGCTTAAGCCGATTAACGGGAGTAGAATTCGACCACGAGGGATTCTTCGAGGTCTTCATTCAGTTCAGAACGATCGGGATAACGAACATAAGTACCTTTACGTGCTTCCGCATCAACCGAAACGAATTCAGGAGTCGAGATAGAGGCCTCAAGCGCATCAGTCACCACACTGAGGTTTCTGGATTTCTCGCGTAACTCAATCGTTTGACCCGGTTTAACCTGGAAAGAAGGAATGTCTACTTTCTTTCCGTCCACTAGGATATGACCATGGTTGACTAATTGGCGAGTTGCCCTGCGGGTACGACCAAAGTTCATGCGATAAACCAAGTTGTCTAAACGTGATTCCAACATGACCAGAAAATTGGTGCCGGCAACACCCGGTAATTTAGTAGCTTTGAGATAAGTGTTGTAGAATTGACGCTCACTCAGACCGTAAAGGTTACGAATGCGCTGTTTTTCGCGCAATTGGAGTCCGTATTCAGACATTTTAGCGCGACGGCCTTGGCCATGTTGACCGGGGGCATATTCTCTTCTTTGTAATTCTTTACCTGTTTCTAAGATAGAAAAACCCAAACGACGGGACTTCTTCCATACAGGACCTGTATAACGTGCCATTAATATCCTCCTTTGTGTTTTTGATAAACAGCAAATGAAACAAATCCTTCCGCGGAGGGTGTTTGACTAAAATGTTTCAGCCTTGCAGCAAGCTTACTCCAATCCCAATGTGTCAAACGCCGATTCCACGACCTTTGTCTGCTGCTTTAAGCACCAAGGTAGTTTATCATCTGATTTTAGCCAAGTCAATCTTTTAAAGATAAAACCGCATCCTTAAAAGCTTTCCCGCGTTCTTCAAAATTTTCAAAACGATGATAGCTTGACGCGGCAGGTGACAATAAAACCGAAGAACCCTCAGTCGCCAAAGTTGAAGATAAATGGACCGCTTCTTCTATGCTTTCCACTTGGAAAACACGGTGAGTCGAACCTTTTTCCACAAAGTAGTCATAAAACTGTTTTCCCGTATCGGGTAAACAGATTAGATTCAAATGAGTCATCGACAATAATTGCGCCATAAAATCACTGTAATCCAAGCCTCTGTCCATTCCTCCAATCAGTAGGCATGAGACTTTGGGAAGTGTTTCAAGGGCCAATATAGTCGATTGAGGAATGGTCGCAATCGAATCATTATAGTAACTAACACCCTTAACGGTTCTCACCCACTCATTGCGGTGAGGCAGGCCTTTAAAAGTTTTGATTCCTTCCTCGATTGATTTATAGTCAGCACCGGCTAAAAAAGCTGAAGACGACGCAATAGCAGCATCAAAGATATGATGTCTTCCGAGCAAGTGAGGATTTAATTGAGTCACATGGAAGAAATGCCTTCGCTCGCTTTCCAAATTAATGTACTCAAAGCCGTGATCAAATAAAATAACATGTGCCAGAATTCGTGTATGTAAAGCAAGTCTTTGGTAGGCTTCTTCATTGGGTTTTAGACCATTACCGATTAAAATAACCTGAGCGTTAATTAAAGGTAAGGACAGTTTTAATAGCTCAGAATCATCCGTATTTAATACAAATAGATTATCTTGATTTTGGAAACGAAGAATATTCAGTTTAGCCTGCAAGTACTCGTTATAGTTACGGTAGTGGTCCAAGTGCTCGGGAAAGAAGTTGCTTAGAGCAGCGGAATTCACAGAAGCCTGAACAAACTCCAATTGATGTGAAGAAAGTTCAAGGCAAAGAACCGCACCCGCTTCGTAGTTTTCAATATCATCAAAAACCGGGGTGCCGATGTTCCCGCGTAAATAACTGGGACGTGAGGTCTGCTGCATAATGTTGAACAGCAAACTGGTCGTAGTAGACTTACCCTTCGTACCACTTATTCCTATAGTATACAAATCAGGCATAAAACGTAATACAAGATCGATTTGTGAGCTGATTTCACAGTTGGGATATTCTAATAGACGATTCGCGCCAAGTTTGCTTCTGTGAAACTCTCGAAAACTGATTCCCGGTGATTTCAGTACAAGCTCATATTCACTCATTGCATCCAAATAATGCTCACCGATATGTAATCGAATCCCTTCAGAAGATTCCAATTCAATTCCTTTAGCATCAGCTATGCCCAATTGTTTTAAAGCTAATTTTTTGTCATGTCGCTTAATAAAAGCAAGACTTGACTTACCCTCTCGGCCGAAACCTAAAATGAGAATACTTTTTCCTTTTAAATAATCAAACAATTGATTAAGATTAACTTTCATAAATCAAGTCTCCAATTCCGGACATAAAAAATCATTTATAAAGGGAAGGTACTCATTCGGAACAGAATGTCCTTCGTAGATATGATTAAGCGGATCCGGCCCTTTCGGTTCCAGAATAAGTCGAGAAGTCCTCTCACTCCAGTACAAATCAGAACTCGGATGACGATAGGCCTCAACGGCATAACGTTTTATCAGATAAGGCAGATTGGAAAAATCTCGCGTTTTAATGGATTCTATGCTGATAATCTGATTGATATAAAGTGTCAAAGCCAAGTTGACTTCATATATCGTGCCTACACATTCGAAAGGTTTTTCATCGGTAAAACCACAGAGTTCATCCATCATAGGAGCTAAGTCAAGATCATTGAAAAGATCTCGGCCAATGATTTTATGGACCTTTTCGTGACCCAGGAACGGCAAGAGTACGATAGAAACAAAAAGACATTTCGCACATTTTCCACACCATATATTATTCTTTGATCCCAAATTGCAAGAACGAAAGGCTTCAAAATACGCAGGAAATAGTGCAAATTGCCTAGCAATGGCTAACTCGCTGAAAGGTCTGAGCAGGCTGAAATAACGCTGATTCGGATTTAGATATTTTTGTAAGTAGGTATTGAAATTCAGTTCAAACTCGCTGGTTTTAGAATACTGATGGTTGACATCACTTCCTTTTACCGTTGCTTCATTGGCGGAGGATTCATTAGAAAGAACAATATCGCTCTGATTATAGAGCGCTCCGGCAAGTGCAGCACTAAAAGCCACAATGGCTGAAAAAGGTGTATGTCCATTG
>CAYFRY010000093.1:2995-5807 GCA_964345665.1 uncultured Oscillospiraceae bacterium | reverse complement strand
TTAGAATTGGCTATCAAAGGCCATGACATTTTTTATTTGCAGATGCGGCCTGTGACCGCATTAAAGGCTAAGAAACCGGTGATTCTGGATCATTCCAATATTGTGGAAAGCTATCCCGGTTTGACTTTGCCCCTTTCTATAAGCTTAGCGCATGTTGCTTATACGGGTGTGTTTCAGGGCTTGGTCAAACGTCTGATCGGTAAGAAGGCCGAGAAAAAGACGTTTTGGCCACTATTGTCAGATATGGTCACGTCTTATCACGGCTCGATGTATTATAAGATTTCCAATTGGTACCCTATGCTTAAACAACTGCCTTTTTCAAAACGCCTGATTCCTTTGTGGCAACACAGTTTGGGAATTCAAGACAAGCATGTGCCTAAAGGGAGGGTGGAGCTGGGGCCTTTAGCCAAAATGGCTTTGATTTTTCGTTTGTTCTACCATTTCGAAAGGACGCCTCGGGCAATGAAGGTTTTGGACCGGCGTTTCAGTCTTTTCTACGAAGAATATTTACTCCGAAACATATCTGCTTTGAGCTTAGAAGAACTGGGTGCCTATTACAGACGTATTCGAGATGAAATTTTATCTTATTGGGATATAACCTTACTGAATGATCTTCATGCCTTTATTTTTACTTCCATCTATCAAAAACGTTATGGCTTAGATGAGCTGTTTTCTGAGGAAACCGGAACGGATACGGGGCATATTGCAAGTATGGAACCGGTTCTTGCGATTCGAAGCCTCTTGAATTTGGATCCGAAAAGCTTAGAGTATGAGGCGGGAAAAGAAGCATTTATCCTGCGTTTCGGTGATCGGGCTTTAGAAGAGCTAAAGCTGGAAAGCATGACTTTACGTCAAAACCCGGCTTTGTTGGATGAGTATTTGAATCAATACAGAGCTGATGGTCTTAGCTATAAAGGCAATGGTGAAGTAGAAAGCAAAAGAAAAATAAGCCTTTTCGCTCGCTTTTTATTAAAGCGGGCGAAGCGAGGGATTGCTAATCGTGAATTGTCTCGTTTCCATAGAACAAGGATTTATGGCATGATACGTTCTATTGTGACAAGAGCAGGTGAACTTCTGAAAGAAAAGGGGGAAATAGAAGCGGTTCGAGATGTTTTTTACCTTAATTTGAATCAACTTTGGACGAGTACGAATACGGATTTAAAAGCACAAATCAAGGAAGAAAAACGACGTTATGCTTTCTATGAGACTTTGCCTGTTTATCCTCGCTTAACTTTCATAAACGGGGTATTCGAAAAACAAGACAGAAGCAGTCAAAGCCTGGATCTTTTGGCCAAAGAAGATCTGTTGCAGGGCGAGCCTGCCTCTGAAGGCATTATTCAGGCAGAGGTTCTTGTTTTAGAAAAACCCAATAGCGAGATTGTTGTTGATGGAAAAATTTTGGTGGCTCCCTTTACCGATCCGGCATGGGTTTACTTATTGATACAAGCTAAGGGCCTGATCACGGAAAAAGGCTCTCTTTTATCTCATAGCGGGATAATCGCAAGAGAATTGGGCATTCCGTGCATTACTCAAGTGCGTGGAGCGATCAGGCATTTAAAAAACGGGGATTTGGTTGAGATGAACGGAAAGACAGGGCGTATAAAAATGATCAAGAGGAGCAAGTCAAATGATTAAGTCGTATCGCATGGATAACTTGAGTCTTGAGGCGAAGCGGGATTTTTTAAGCTTACCTCGGCAGATTTATGACAAATTCACTCGTACGCAGAATCTTGAGACGGAGAGCCGAATTCTGGACGGGACCCATCCTTTATCGAACACTTGGTCCTATGAAGTCTACTTGGCTTATGAGGCTGAGACAGTACGAGCCAGAGGACTATTATGCCTCTATGACAGTGATCCTTTTGCCTACTTAGGCTTTATAGAAGCTAAAGATACCGGCTCTCTGAAGGCTGTTATTGAAGATGCAGAAAACAGCGCCCGAGCCCGAGGCAAAACCAAACTTTATGCTCCTGTAGATTGTAGTTTTTGGGTGGGCTATAGGGCACGCGTACCTGATCAGCGAAAGCGGCCCTTCGCTTCCGAACCATGGCAAGATCCGATGTATTTGGATGTGTTGTACGAGATGGGTTATGAGGTGGAAGAACGCTACTATTCTCATCATTACACGGCAGAACATATCATGACCTTGGAGATCCCCTTAAAGTTCAAAACTCGTTACGAGCGAGCTCTTGCTCAAGGCTACGAGTTTTCCAGAGGAAAGAAAAGAGATTTTAATTCTCTGATTAAAGAGATTTATAAACTTTTAGTGCCACTTTATGTTGATTTCCCGATTGGAAAAACAATCCGAGAAGAAGATTTTGCGGCACTTATCAGCCCGACTTTGCCCCTGATGAACCTTGATTTCCTTCAGCTGGTGAGATGGAAAGGAGAGCTGGTGGGGATGTTTTTGACCTTGCCTGACTACGGTGCTTTGCCCTACACACGCTCGGGACTGTCGGACCTATTAAAACTGCTTTGGCTTAAAAAACATAGTAAGCACTATATCGGTTTATATATGGCCGTGGCAAAAGGTCACGAAGGTTTGGGACAGTCTATGCTCTATCCGCATTATCAACAAATTAAGGCACGTAAGGCCGGGTTGACCGGTGCTTTGATTCATCAAGGAAAGCCCACGGGTATTTATGGAAAGGAACTGATCGCTTCACATACGGAGTATCAGCTGCTGTCGAAAAAACTGTCCTAGTGTTTACTCCCAAAAGGAGGGGGAAGATGCGGGGGTGGTTCCAAACGAAGTTGTTAATCGAGAGGTTTACTCCCTAAAGGGGGGAAGATGCTCACGGCTTTCCGATTA
>CAYFRY010000093.1:0-2985 GCA_964345665.1 uncultured Oscillospiraceae bacterium | reverse complement strand
GTTAAGATAAGTAAACAGGGTATTTACTTGTTTGGGGGGCAGTTTATGTGTCGAATGTTTTACAGATTATTGATTTCAGAGGGTAGCCTCGATGATTGAAGTTCGTGAGCCCTATTTCCATCTGAAAACGGATTCCACATCCTATCTGTTTTGTGTCACGGAGTCGGGTTATATCGAGCAGATTCATTACGGTGCATCCGTTGAGCTGGAGGATGCGGAGGCGTTGAGATATAAACGGACCATGTTCTATGGCTCTCAGGTTATGATTGACGAAAAGGGAGAAGAGTCGCTGGACAATGTGCCTCTGAATTGGTCAGGAAGCGGACGCGGAGATTACCGTCAGCCTGCCCTGGAACTGGTGTTTGAAGACGGTAGCTTTACGAATGATTTCGTCTACAAATCTTATGAGTTAATACAGGGTGCTTTGCCCATGGAGGGCCTGCCTACAGCGCTGGCAGGTGACGACACCGGCGTGCAAAGCTTAATGCTTACACTGGAAGAACGTGTCTTTCCTCTCCGATTACAATTGATTTATACGGTTTTCCCAAAGACAAATGTGATAAGCCGCAGGGCTGTGCTGATTAATACGGGTCAAGACAAGGTAAGTGTACGCCGTTTTATGAGCTTCTTACTGGATCTGCCTGACCGAAATTTTCGCATGCTTACTTTGGCCGGTGATTGGATTAACGAGACTATGCTTACAGAGAGATCTGTCGTGGCAGGGATAATGGTCAACCAGAGCACGACCGGCAGTTCATCCAATCGACATAATCCGGGCGTCGTTCTGGCGGAGCGTGATGCGAACGAAGACAGGGGGCGTGTGTACGGTTTTAATTTGCTTTACAGTGGCAATCATTACACCGCCATTGAGAAAAGTTCGCGTGACTTGCTCCGAATAGTTTCCGGTATTAACCCACTTAATTTTTATTGGGACTTGAGTGGAGGAGAAACGTTTTTCAGTCCTGAAGCTGTGATGACCTGTTCAGAACGTGGTTTGAATGGTTTGAGTCATCATTTTCATGATTTTATAAATGAGCATGTGGTTCGCGGACCTTGGAAGAAGAAAGAACGTCCTGTTATTTTGAATTCATGGGAGGCCAACTTCTTTGACTTTAACGAGAAAAAGCTTCTGAAATCGGCACGTTCTGCAAAAGAACTAGGTGTTGAGCTCTTTGTATTGGATGACGGTTGGTTCGGCAGTCGCAATCATGATCGAGCCGGTCTGGGTGATTTCTCCGTTAATAAAAACAAGCTTCCCTCCGGTCTGACAGGCCTTTCAGAAAGCATCCATAAGATTGGGCTTCAGTTCGGACTTTGGTTTGAGCCTGAATCGGTTAATCCTGACAGCGAACTCTATCGAACGCATCCTGAGTATGCCATTACTGCACCGGGTCGCGAAGCCCTGCTCGGCCGCCATCAATTGCTACTTGATTTGACACGTCAAGATGTACGCGATTACCTTGTAAGAGAGATTTCTCGGATTCTGGACAGCGTAAAAATTGATTATGTTAAATGGGACATGAACCGTCACATGAGCGAGTTCTATTCCGAAAGCTGCCCATCAGGAGAATTTTCCCATCGATATATCCTGGGTTTGTATGAGATACTTGAGCGTATCTTCAAACCGCGCCCTCAGATTTTATTGGAAACATGCTCCTCAGGAGGAAATCGCTTTGATCTTGGCATGTTGTGCTATTCTCCACAGATTTGGGCTTCGGACAATACGGATCCGATTGAGCGTTTACGTATTCAGAAGGGACTTACGGTCTTTTATCCTTTGTCAAGTATAGGTGCTCATGTGTCTCAGGCGCCGCATCAACAGACGCTGAGAAATACGCCACTTTCAACACGTTTCAATGTTGCGGCCTTCGGTGCTTTCGGATATGAACTGGATCTAGCTGATTTGAATCGTCAAGAACGTATCGATGTGTTCCGTCAAATCTGTTTTTTTAAATCATACAGACGACTTTTCCAATTCGGAAAATTTTATCGGAGTGAGACAATAAAAGCCAACAAAGTTCAGTGGACCTGCGTGGATGAGGAACAGAATACCGCTGTTACCCTCTTTGCCCAAACCTTATCATGTGCGGGTGAGAGTAACGATTACCTTGCCGTCAAAGGCTTAAACGCCCGGAAGCGTTATCATCTCAAGAGCGTCCCTCAGAGAATAGCCCTTCGTCGTTTTGGGCATCTGATTAAGCATGCGATGCCGATTAAAATTCGAGCCAAAAACCCTTTGTTTTCCATTTTGGATGCGAAACTTCAGCTGGATGACGGGACTTTTAGTGTAAATGCAAGCGGGGCCGCACTGGAAACCGGTATTGGACTGAACAATCAATTCATCGGAACAGGGTACCACAAGGATCTCAGACTCTGGTCTGATTTCGGTTCACAGTTGTATTTGATACAACTAGAGGATAAGCAAGAGCAAGGAGAGTCATCATGAATCGTCAAGATCGCAAAAATATGGTTTTTTTCGGTCTCGGTACCGTAGGCAGGGATATGTTTTACGCGCTGGAGGCCAACGCGCTGATCTATTTCTTATCCAATGTGCTGAATTTACCAATGAAGATCTTTGTCGCGACCAGCTTAGTTTATACCGTTTTACGTGTCTTTGACGCATTGAACGATCCCTTGATGGGTTTGGTTGTGGACAACGGACGCTGGAAAGGCGGAAAATTCAAACCGCCCATCCTCATCGGAGCTCTCGTCGGTGCTGTTTTTTATATGATAATGTTTTCGGACTTCGGTTTCAGGGATTGGCGCTTCGTGGTGATTTTTGCTATTGCTTACCTGAGTTGGGATGTCTTCTATGGTTTAAATGATATCGCCTATTGGTCGATGTTACCTTCTCTCAGTGTTGAACAGAAGGTGCGTGAAAAAATGGGTGCTTTCGCACGTATCTGTGCCAATATCGGCATGTTCGCCATTATGGTCGGCTGGCAACCCTTGACACAGGCTTTGGGAGGGGATGAACAGGCCTGG
>CAYFRY010000092.1:0-5808 GCA_964345665.1 uncultured Oscillospiraceae bacterium | reverse complement strand
CATTAAGAGGCATCTCGTAATGCAGGTTAACGCGCAGCTCATCCAAATAATCCATATTGATATATGTACCACGACGTTCTTGGCAAAGCTCCATGATATTGCCCACATAATCCTTCGGGGTCAAAATCTGCACATTGACGATAGGCTCCTCAAAATGATCTATTTCACTTTCATCCGGAAGATTAGTCGGATTATCCAAGGTAATCATGGACCCGTCTTTCAGGTAAACGTGGTATACGACAGAGGGCGCCGTCGAGACAAGATCCAAGTCGAACTCGCGCTCCAAACGCTCCTGAATGATTTCATAATGGAGCAGACCAAGGAAGCCGCAGCGGAAACCGAAGCCCAGAGCAGCCGATGTTTCGGGTTCAAAACTCAAGGCCGCATCGTTAATCTGCAAACGTTCCAAGGCCTCACGCAGATCCGGATAACGTGCGCTGTCTGCAGGATAAAGGCCGCAAAAGACCATACGCTGCACCTTCTTATAGCCGGGTAAAGCCTCCTTCGCAGGCCGGTCCAAACGCGTGATGGTGTCGCCCACCGCCGTATCGCGCACATTTTTGATGCTGGCAACAATATAGCCGACGTCTCCGGCCAAAAGCTCATCTGCGACCAAAAGCTCACCCGGTCTGAAATAGCCGACTTCCGTGACAACAAAACTCTTGCCGGTGTGCATCATCAGAATCTCTTGACCGGCTTTCAAACGTCCCTCCTTCACACGCACATGCACAATAACGCCACGGTAAGTGTCATAAATCGAGTCAAAAATCAAAGCCTTCAACGGTGCATTCTCGTCTCCTTCAGGAGCGGGCAAATGCTTTACGATTGCCTCTAAAACTTCTTTAATATTGAGATTAGCCTTGGCGGAAATGAGCGGGGCGAAGGAGGCGTCCAAGCCAATCACCTCTTCTATTTCATTCTTTACAAAATCAGGTTGAGCCGAAGGCAAGTCGATTTTATTAATCACCGGCAAGACTTCCAAATCCGAATCGATGGCCAAATAGACATTGGCTAAGGTCTGCGCCTCAACACCCTGAGCGGCATCAACTACCAGTACCGCGCCGTCACAGGCGGCCAAACTGCGAGAAACCTCATAATTAAAATCGACATGTCCCGGCGTATCAATGAGGTTGAATACATAGTCCTCTCCGTCATCCGCACGATAAACCATTCTCACCGCCTGCGCTTTGATAGTAATCCCACGCTCACGCTCGATATCCATATTATCAAGCACCTGTGACTGCATTTCACGTTGTGAAAGCACCCCCGTGTGTTCAATCAAACGATCGGCTAACGTCGATTTTCCATGATCAATGTGTGCCACAATGGAAAAGTTTCTAATGTGCTGCATGCGCTTATTAGGCATGTGTTCCTCCCTAGTTAAAATGATTGGTCCATTCCGCTCGACAGTTAAGTTCAGTCTACAAAACCGAAGCGTTCAAAGGGTGAACTTCTAAACCAAACCTCACCCAAAATGGCTTCCTTCTTCACCGGTCCGAAGTAACGAGAATCTTTACTGACACCTCGGTTATCACCCATGACGAAATACTCATCTTCCTTAATCGTAATATCCAGAACAGAAAGGTCCGGTGTATAGGTGCTGTTCGCCTGTGCCAAGTAGGGTTCATCCAAGAGCTTTCCGTTTAAATAGACCTGACCGTCACGAATTTCCAAGCGGTCACCGGCTATCGCAATAACGCGTTTCACCAAATCCTCTTGCTTTAGGCTACCGTCACTCAAAGCAGCACCGTGTACCGTAACGATGTCACCGCGTTCGACGCCATTCCAAAGACGGCTTAGCTTTTGAACCCAGACTCGATCTGCATTTTGTAAGGTAGGATCCATAGATACGCCGACGACTTCGTTTCGCTGTACGACGTAACCTGTAATAAAGAGTCCCGTCAGCAAGGCAAGGAGAATATACTTCGCCCAATCAAGAATTTCGTGTACTAAGCCGGGTTCCGTCTCTTTTTCCCGTGCCGCTAAAAGATCCGCCACCGTTTCATCATGAAGCTCGGACTTGTGGGGCTCTGTTTCTTCCCCAATAAAATGATGCGGTTTCCATTCTTTTTGCTTCACATCAAGCCTCATCCTTCTACAGCGGGCCGACAACTCAGCTTCAACTCGTCCAACTGTTTTGGGCTCACCTTCCCCGGAGCCTCCGTCATCAGATCGGCAGAAGTTTGAACTTTAGGAAAAGCAATGACCTCGCGAATACTGGCCGCATGGGTCATCAACATAACGAAGCGGTCAAAACCGAGAGCACAGCCACCGTGGGGAGGTACACCGTATTTAAAGGCTTCCAGCAAGAAACCGAAGTTCTCCCATGCCGCCTCTTCACTGAAGCCGAGAAGGCTGAACATGCGTTTCTGTAAGTCCTGGTCATGAATTCGAATCGAACCGCCACCCAGTTCCGAACCGTTTAATACGATATCGTAAGCGCGAGCCCTCACTTTTTCCGGCGCTGTTTCCAGATAATCCAAATCTTCTTCCATTGGTGAGGTGAAGGGATGGTGTTTAGCAACCAAACGCTGCTCTTCTTCGTCGTACTCAAAAAGCGGAAACTCCGTCACCCAAAGCAGCTTATAATCGCCTTCCTTCATCAGTCCGCGACGCCTTGCCACTTCACAACGCAGTTGGCCCAGGCCTACCTGCACCAAATCCTTTTCATCCGCCGCTATGAGAATCAGGTCATCCACACCTGCCTCGACCAAAGCGGCCAATTCGGTAATTTTCTCCGGCGAGAAGAATTTCAAAACGGAACCACGCGGACTTTCAGAAGGAATCAACCAAGGTAAGCCCTTTAATCGATAGGTCCGGACATAGCTTCCCAGGCTATCGATTTCTTTACGCGTCATATCCGCGCCACCCTTAACCACAATACACTGAACAGAACCGCCGGCTGCCAAAGCATCTTGGAAAACGACAAAGTCAATTGTTTTCGCGAAAGCGGAAATATCCTGAAGCTCCATACCGAAACGCAAGTCAGGCTTATCCGAACCGAAGCGACGCATCGCTTCTTCATAAGGCATTCTTTGTAACGGCAAAGCATAGTCCATATCAAAGAGCTCTTTCAGCACACGTGTCACATAGCCTTCAACTACTGTCATCACATCGTTTTCATTGACAAAGGACATTTCCAGGTCTATTTGAGTAAATTCCGGCTGACGATCCGCACGTAAGTCTTCATCTCGGAAGCAGCGCGCAATTTGAATATAACGATCATAACCGGAAAGCATCAGCAACTGTTTGTAAAGTTGGGGCGATTGTGGCAAAGCGAAAAAATGGCCGGGCTTCACTCGACTGGGTACCAGATAGTCTCTGGCTCCTTCAGGTGTACTTTTTCCCAGCATAGGCGTCTCAACATCAATAAAGCCTTGTTCATCGAAATAGTCATGCGTCGTTTTAGCCATACGGCTTCTCAGCATGAGCTTCTTTTGCATTTCGGGACGACGTAAATCGAGGTAACGATATTTCAAACGCAAAGCTTCATTCGCTTCAACACCGTCTTCAATATAAAACGGAGGGGTCGCCGCTTCGGATAATATACGAAGCTCACGTACATCCAGCTCATATGCGCCGGTCGCCAAATCCTTGTTCGCCGCTTGACGCTTGACCAGAGTTCCTGTTGCTGCCAGAACAAATTCCGAGCGCACACGGTTCGCCTTTTCACGTGTTTCCGAAGGCGCATGATCACCGATTAAAAGCTGCACTTCACCCGAACGGTCGCGCAAGTTTATAAAAACAACACCACCCAGGTTCCGTTGGCGATGACACCAACCCATCAGCGTCAACTCCTGACCTAAATGCGCTTCCGTTATTTCCGCACAACGGCAAGTTCTCTTCAAACCCTTGATTGTCTCAGCCATATTTATCCTCTCGTTATCACATTCAAAATACTTTGGGGTTCAGCAAAATTAATTCTTGTTTTTTCAGCTGTAAACATGTTTTTCAGCTCCGCTTCCTGCGAACTAAGTTCATTGTCTCCCAATACCATGCTGTAGCGCAGACCGGATTTTCCCGCATATTTCATCTGACCTTTTAAACCGCGTCCACAAAGTTCTGTTTCCACAACAGCCCCTAAGGCGCGCAACTGAAAAGCCAAACGCCTGGCTATCTTTCCCGCCTCCTCACCCATAGAAGCAATAAACAAACTCGGTTTTTCAGGTCGCGTCAGCTCTATCCCCTGAGCCGCCATCTCCAGGAGCAAACGCTCCTCACCCATGGCAAAGCCGCAAGCCGGCACCTTCGGGCCGCCAAAGGCTTGTACCAACATGTCATAGTGACCGCCGCCACAAATGGTCCCCTGGGTACCCACATGATCCGAAACATACTCAAAAACTGTACGCGTGTAATAATCCAAGCCACGGACCAAACGCGGCTCGACCTGATATTTAAGACCCAGCGCATTCAGTTCCTCTTGCAAATTCACAAAATGCGCACGGCAATCGTCATCCAAATAATCCAGTAAAATCGGCGCTCTTTGAGCCACTTCGTGGCAGTGCTCATTCTTACAATCTAAAAGGCGAAGGGGATTCTTATCAAAACGCTTTTGACAGTCCTCACACAGACCTGCAAGATGTGGGCGATAATAATCTTGCAAAGCTTGGTGATATTCCGCTCGACAAGTCGGACAACCGATTGAATTGATATTAAGATGGGTTTCTTTCAAGCCCAAACGATCAAAAAAAAGTTGCAGCAGGGCAATGATTTCAGCATCAATTTCAGGACCTTCCGCTCCGAAGCTCTCTAAACCCAATTGATGAAATTCACGGTAGCGCCCCTCTTGTACATTCTCATAACGGAACATATTGGCCATGTAATATAACTTAATGGGATAGGGCAAAGAGCTCATCCCGCGTTGGACGAAACTACGCACAACACCCGCCGTCCCTTCCGGTCTCAGCGTAATGCTACGGCCACCCTTATCATTAAAAGTGTACATCTCTTTCTGAACGATATCGGTTCCGTCACCGACACCGCGTTGAAAAACTTCGGTGCTTTCAAAAGTCGGTATACGAATTTCACCGTAGCCGAACAAGCCTGCAATTTCACTGAATATAGCCTCTATCGCCTGCCAAGTGGCGCTCTCCGGCGGTAATATATCTCTCGTACCCTTAGGTGCCGCGTAATTCATCTGTTGATAGGGCGCTTCGACCCACTCCTTCCGGCTTTTTAGTCGATAAATTATAGCATTTTCTCGGGCAAAAGAACATTTAGCATCGCCAGGAGCGCAGGTCCAGCCGTTTCTGTTCTCAGAATACGTTTTCCGAGGCTTATGGGCTGTATACCCTTTGAAGATGCGCTCTTCACTTCGGCGGCCGCCAAGCCGCCTTCAGGACCGATGAAAAAATGTATGCGTTCTAAATCAGGGACCTTCGCCCTGGCACGCTCCAAATACTGCGGCAGATAAGGCTCTTTCGCCTCCTCCCATGCCATAAAGGCTATACTTTTTCCCTTTTCCAAATCTGTTTCTACCTCTGCAATCGCATCCGTAAAGCGATAGGGCAAAGAGACTTCCGGAATAAGCCCTCTTCCCGATTGTTTGGCTGCCGCCTCGGCAATACTTTGCCAGCGAGTCAGCTTGTTTTTCATACTCTTTTCATCCAACTTGATTAATGAGCGGGACGTTTCCACAGGAACGACACGCGCTATGCCAAGCTCAACCGTCTTTTCTATAATCAGTTCAAATTTCTGGCCTTTCGGCAAACCCTGCCAAGGCAGAAGCGCGGTAGGCCGCGATTCCCTGGTAGGCGCAGATGGGGCCGTGGTGGCTGGCGTCGTCCTGCAGGCCCAGGGCTCTAGCCA
>CAYFRY010000091.1:5215-5831 GCA_964345665.1 uncultured Oscillospiraceae bacterium | reverse complement strand
CGATATTCAATCTTACCCGCTTTAGCATCATGGACAGCCTGTGTTACATCAGGGGTAACCGTACCGGCTTTCGGGTTCGGCATCAAGCCTTTAGGACCGAGAACACGACCGATTCGACCAACCACACCCATCATGTCGGGCGTTGCAATAACAACGTCAAACTCAAACCAGTTTTCACCGGTAATTTTAGCAATTAAATCTTCGGCACCGACATAGTCAGCGCCCGCCGCTCTCGCTTCATCCGCTTTCGCATCCTTCGCGAAAACCAGGACTCGCATTTTACGGCCTGTACCGTTAGGCAGAACAACCGCACCGCTGACCTGTTGATCAGCATGACGGGAGTCAACACCCAAACGAACATGTAATTCTACTGTTTCATCGAACTTAGCGGGAGCTGCTTTAATTACTAGCTCCAAAGCATCCATCGGCTCATACGTCGAAGAGCGTTCGATGAGTTTGGCAGCTTCTTGATACTTTTTGCCTCTTTTCATCTTTTAATCTCCTTCGTATCGCTTAGTCTTCTACAACCACAATGCCCATGCTGCGTGCAGTACCGGCGACCATGCGTGCACAGGATTCTACAGACCCATACGCAAGAGATGTATTAAACAGAATT
>CAYFRY010000091.1:0-5205 GCA_964345665.1 uncultured Oscillospiraceae bacterium | reverse complement strand
GTGCACAGGATTCTAAACTGGCAGCATTGGTGTCGACCATTTTGGTTTCTGCGATCTTCATGACATCAGACATTTTGATTTTAGCAACCTTGTCCCTGTTCGGCTTACCCGAACCCTTTTCCACTTTACATGCAACTCTCAGAAGCACAGGAACCGGCGGGGTTTTTGTAATGAAGGAATAGCTGCGGTCCGCATAGACCGTAATCACAACAGGAACAACAAGTCCTGCGTCTTTCGCCGTTCTCTCATTAAACTCTTTGACAAACTGGGCAATGTTAATGCCGTGTTGACCCAGAGCTGGTCCCACCGGTGGTGCCGGAGTCGCTTTACCTGCAGGAATCTGCAATTTGACGTATCCGCTTATCTTTTTAGCCAAGATAGCCACCTCCCATTTTTTTAATAAACCTAGTTCTATATCTAAAAGCTTTTACCCTTGGCAAAAGCGATTTAGCAACAATTTTGTATTATATACGGATGACCTGTGTAAAGTCCAGCTCAACCGGAGTTTCTCGTCCGAACATGGAAACGAGAACACGCACCTTTTTCTTCTCTGCTGAAATAGCATCCACAGTCCCGATAAAGCTCTCTAAAGGACCGTTAATAACCTTGATGGAATCACCCACACCGTAGTCCACGATAGGCTCCCAATCACTGACCATGCCCATGGTCGCCAATTCTTCATCCGTCAAAGGAACCGGTTTGGAACTCGGTCCGACAAATCCGGTTACACCACGCGTATTGCGCACGATATACCACATATCATCCGTCATATGCATTTTCACAAGAACGTAGCCCGGATATCTTTTGCGCTGAACGGTCTTCTTTTTACCGTCTTTAATTTCAACAATTTCTTCAGTCGGAACCGAGACTTCCTGAATCATGTCATGGATGCCTTTATTCTCAACTATTTGTTCAAGCGTAGCTTTTACCTTATTCTCATATCCTGAATAAGTATGGATTACATACCAAAGCGCCTCTTCCGTTTCTTCCTCATGAATTTTGGCTTCAACATCGGTTTCCAGCGCTTCTACCTCAGAGGTAAAATCTTTTTCATTATCAGTCATTACTTACTTTCCTTGGTCTCTGCTTCAGTCGTCTCCACAGCTTCCGTCTCCGCTTCAGCTACAGTCGTTTCTTCGACAGTCGTCACCGTCGCTACGCGCGGTGTCGTATCATAAAAACCGGCCATGGTCAGACTTGAATTGACAATGCTGTCAATAACAAAAATTAAAACAGCCGAAGCAATTACAAGCGCCAGTACAATGGCAGTGGACTGTTTCAATTTCTTTTTGTCCGGCCAAATAATACGTTTTAACTCTGCTTTCAATTCACGAAAAAAGTTTGTCAATCGGTTGCCTTTCGACTTGTCTCCCTTTTTCGCTTTTCGTTTTTCTGCAGCTTTTCTTTCGGCCATTCTTTTCGCGTCGTCTAATTTACCCATACGGTTAAACCACCCATCTAAGCAGGGAAAAACCCCGTCTTATTTTGTTTCTCTATGAACAGTGTGTTTGCGGCAAAAAGGACAATATTTTTTGATTTCCAAACGTTCTTTGGTGTTCATCTTGTTCTTCTTGGTGTTGTAGTTGCGTTGTTTGCATTCTCCACACGCCATAATGATTTTGTCTCTAGCACCAGCTTTAGCAGCCATTCCTATTTCCTCCATCGGCAAGATTTTCTTGCAAAAAAATAACGCTTTGCGCGCCCAGTCACTTTATCACAAGTGCCCGGGTACTGTCAATGCAATGGAAGCGCCAATTCAAAAAGTATTTAACTCTATTTTAAATCAGCCTCCAGTAGCAGTTCGATTAAGGAAGCCGTCATAGCCTCCAATTGTGCCGCAGTCTTTTCATAAACCTCAAGACTTGCTCCGAAGGGATCACCGACTTCATCGAAAAGAAAATCCGGATCCGCTTCATTTAAATAAGCGGCAAAGGAATGAACTTTCAAGGCATATTTCGGTAAGGCCTCTCTGAGTGCCTCAGCTTGCGCTTCAGACATCGTTAAGACCAAGTCCGACGCTTGAACTTCCGTCTCTAAGAGTCTTCTTGCCCGGTGTGCAGAGGCGTCAAGACCGTAGTCATCCAATAAAACTCTTTCAGATTTATAATTAATGGCATCACCCGGGAAAGCTGCCAAGCCGGCTGAAAGGGCACACCAATCCAAAGCGCGAATTTTGGCCAAGTGATTGAATAAATACTCAGCCATCGGACTTCTACAAGTGTTGCCTGTACAAACAAATAGGACTTTCGCCTTATCTTCTTCTACAGCACGTAACAGTACTTCCGGCAAAACATGCCCCACACCGCCACTGGCCTTTTCCAAGCGGTTCATATAAGCTGTTCCGAATTCGCTGTGTGTCAGCGCCTCAACAAGGATTAAATCCAAGTTCTCTTCATCAAGTTCGCGCAAGGCTGCAAACAAATGTTGTGAGGCAATAGAGCTATCTTCAGAATATTCAAAAACCAGGGTATGCACTTCCCTGTCCGTATCTTCCACATGCGATAAAATCCGCTCTGCCAAACCGTCAGAAATATAGAGACCCAGCTTAACATCCGGACGCAATTTACGCAGGATCTCGGAAAAAGCGCGCTCCTTAGATTTTAGAGACGTTCCGCGCAATACATAAACCGGGGTTTCAGGCGCATAGTGTTTATATTTCATGCCAGGCGCCTTAGGAATCTCTGCCTCCTCGTGGATAAAATATTCAGCCTGTAAACGCTCTCGCCAATCCTTATGGAACGGGCGAAAGTCCTCTCTTGTTTCAAGGAAACGAATCAGGCGCTCAGCTGTAACAGCGCCCGGTCTCAGAATCTTAATGTCCTCTTCATCACTGAGATCCAGAACCGTAGACTCCAATCCGACTTCACAGCTCCCGCCGTCAATGATTAAAGGAATCCTCCCCTCCAAATCATGAACAACATGGCTTGCCTCTGTCGGTGAGGGGCTACCGGAAAGATTAGCGGAGGGGGCGGCTATAGGCGCTCCGCAAAGCGCTATCAAAGCCCTTGCTATGGCTTTGGCAGGAATACGCACTGCCACGGTGTCCAGTCCGGCTGTAAGCTCGTCCGGAACGTGTGCCTGTTTTTTCAGCACATAGGTGATGGGGCCGGGAGAAAACAGCTGGATAAAATCCTTTACTAATGGGCTCAAAGGACAAACCAAATCACTTAACTCTTCAAGCTTATTAACGTGTGCGATTAAAGGATTATCATTAGGTCTGCCCTTGGCTTCAAATACTTTATTAATGGCTTCAGGATTTAAAGCTAAAGCACCCAAACCATAAACCGTCTCAGTCGGAAAAGCCACACATTCTCCTGCACTGATCAAATCGGCCGCAGGACGTAGACGCTGCTTTAAAATTTCTTTGTCTCTACTTTCATCAAGCGATATTTTTATTACTTTAGTTTCCATCACTCGTTATCTCCTTTGGCCAATTGCTCGCTTCGCTCGGCATCACTCAATTTGCCAATCAGTTCATCCATATCTCCTGCCAATATTTCATCTATCTTGTATAAGGTCAAGCCGATACGATGATCACTAACTCTTCCTTGATGATAATTATAAGTCCTGATACGTTCACTTCTGTCACCGGTACCTACCTGGTTTTTTCGCAAGCTGTCTTCCTCTTGTTTCGCCTCGGACTGTGCCATGTCCATAAGTCTTGTACGTAGAACACGCATGGCCTTTTCTTTGTTTTTATGCTGAGAACGCTCGTCTTGGCAAGTCACCACCACTCCAGAAGGTAAATGTGTAATTCGAATAGCCGATGAAGTTTTATTGACATGCTGCCCACCCGCACCGGAGGCACGATAGGTATCGATTTGTAAATCATTCGGGTTGATTTCTAAGTCGAGCTCGTCCGCTTCAGGCATGACCGCCACCGTACAGGTTGAAGTATGGATACGTCCGCCCGACTCAGTCACCGGCACACGTTGAACACGATGCACGCCGCTTTCATATTTAAACAGACTGTAGGCCCCCTTTCCGTTCAGCTCAAAGACGACTTCTTTCATGCCGCCAAGCTCTGTTTCGCTCACATCTACCAACTCACTACTCAGCTGATTCCTTTCGGCAAAAGCCACATACATTTTATAAAGAACCGTGACAAACAATGCGGACTCTTCGCCACCGGCACCGGCTCTGATTTCAATCACAACACGCTTAGAATCACGCGGATCCTTGGGTGCCATTAGCTTTTGTATGAGAGCCTCATTTTCTTCTAAAGCCTCGTCAAGCATTTTAATTTCTTCTCTGGCCAGCTCACGCATTTCACTGTCACTTTCTTCTTGAAAGAGCTCATTTACCGCAGACAATTCCTTCTTAAGCTGCATCCCGTGGCGAAGCGCAAGTACGATATCTTCCAGATCCGAATGCTCTTTAACGATTTGTTGATACTTCTCTTGATCTGCCAGAATCATAGGATCCATAAGGAGTTGTGCCAGTTCTTCATAGCGATTAATAATGTTCCGTTTATTGGCCTCCATGAGCCCTATCCTCCGTAATTTCCAACTTCACGTTTTTAGTTATTTTTTCAATCTTACTTCGAGATAAATTCAATATATGCTGACACCCCAAGCACTCAATCTTGATTTCTGCGCCTACACGAATCACCCTCCATTGCTTAGATCCACAGGGGTGTTGTTTTTTCAGCTCAACAATTTCTCCTTCTTGATAAGGATATAAGAAGTATTTACCGGACATTATGATGCTCGCTTTCTTTTGCAATCCGTTTAAAGACCGTGACTCGATCTCTTCCTCCGTAGTCTTTTATTAATTCGACAAATAAAAAGTCTGTATCTTGTGCCAAGGCAGCCAAACTTTCTCCTTGTAAATAGCTATGTTCCAGAATAAGAAATCCATCTTCCTTTAAATATTCAGGTGCTTCTTCCAGAATTCTGCGATAAAAGTCCAAACCGTCTTGACCTGCCAAAAGTGCAATTGAAGGCTCAAAATCTTTTACACTCGAATCCAAGGCTTCATATTCTGCTTCTGATATATAGGGAGGATTCGAAAAAATCAAATCAACAAGCACCTTATCAGTCGGCCACAAATTTGTTTGTTCCAAAACAACTTGTCCTTGTTCAATGAGTTCACACAAATTTTGTTTGGCAAAAGCAAGCGCTTGCGCCGATATCTCCGTTGCTAAAATGTGTAATGGAATTTTTTTGTTCTCACTTAGATTCCACTCTTTAAACAAAGCAAGGG
>CAYFRY010000090.1:5213-5851 GCA_964345665.1 uncultured Oscillospiraceae bacterium | reverse complement strand
CTTTTGTGAAGCGGGCAGATCCGTCTCGGAAGAAGAGAACCGTGCTTCTATAGACCCCAAAAAACAAAGTCAATCTTATTTAGGTATGTTTCTTGTATTTTTAGCCTTTAACCTGATAAATTCTTTCAATGATTTCAGTTCCGAAATCTCTTTCAAATATGCATTTATTCAGTCGTTTTCAGTTTTTTCCGTCCCTTTGTTTCCGCTTGCATACAGTGGGAAGCGCCCCTCCAACTTATCTAAATACTCATTTTATCTTTTTTATCCTTTACATATTTTTATACTCTGCTTGATAAGGTCTTTTATTCAATAACAAAGCTAAAAAAACAATTTGACAAGACTCCATTTCTTGGCTAAAATTCCGTTGTCATCGCCTGCGTAGCTCAGTTGGTAGAGCAGCTGATTTGTAATCAGCAGGTCAGGGGTTCAAGTCCGTTCGCAGGCTCCAATCAAGGGTGTTGTCTCCTAATGAGGCACACCCTTTTCTTTTTTTATAATCCAATTTGTTTTTCAAACGAGATATGCCTACAAGAAAAAACTACCTGTAAGTATCCCTACAGGTAGTTAAAAAAACGAAGAATTGACTTATTTACGATTCTTGCTGACTTTGTTAACTTTATCTTTCAGTCCTTTACCGG
>CAYFRY010000090.1:2525-5187 GCA_964345665.1 uncultured Oscillospiraceae bacterium | reverse complement strand
AATCTTGATGACTTCCTTAGTCGCAGGATTTCTTCCGTTACGGGCAGCACGTTTACGGGTTTCAAATGTTCCGAAACCTACGAGTACAACTTTTTCTTCTTTGACGAGAGCAGAAGTAATGCTTTCAAGAACAGCATTTACTGCGCTTTCACTATCTTTCTTGCTGAGACCGGCCAGCTTAGCGACTGAATCGATGAGTTCACTTTTATTCATTAAAATTAGCCTCCTGAGGGTATTAATAACGTTCCTTATTATGCTTTTCACCCTGGCCTTTGTCAAGCAAAGCAAAGCTAATAACGCCTGAAATTAGGTGAGTTTCGAGTATTTCAATAGATTTCAAAAACTTTTTATCTCTAAATTACTATCTTAGATGCTATTTCCTCTTATCGTTCACTATTCATCACCTTAGTTTTCTGCAGACTGCACGGTCTCATAGATCCTGCTGTTAATTTCTTCAACAAGTTGTTCAATTAATACTCTGTTCGGCAGACGTAACTTGGAAGCATTGCTTGCATATCGAATGACACGGTCAACTTGCTGAGGTCTGATTTCAAATTTTCTCGACGCCAAAGGATAAAGGAATTTACTGAGAGGGCTGATTTTTTCTTCATTCTCAAAAGCGATTGGCAAAAGATATTGAAGAACTGCCGTTCCTTTATGCTGTTTAGAAAAAGCATATTCATTGAGCAAAGCCTTAATAATTCGATGAACTAGTCTTTTCTTGCTTTGAATCGACCTATCTTCATAAATAGAGCTGTCTTCTTTTAAGTTCGGCATAAGTTGGCGTATCGTATGAGCTGCCCTATACATGTTTTGTCTACCGTCAACCATATAAACCAACTTTCCTGCGGTATCCACATAGCCGAAATAGCCGTGTCTTTTCATTAAAGACTGCATTTTGGCTAAGAGCTCTCTGTCGCTCACGACCACATAAAAACCGGTTTGTTGAATCTTGTTTAATGGAAGATCTTGATTGAAAGAGCCTATACCACTCATACCTACACCTCCTTTGAGGTTATATTATTCTAAGGAGTGAGGACGAAATCAATCGGATATATGCAAAATGTCAAAGAAGAAATTGGCGTATGGCTCGACCTACACCGGAAACCGTGTTACTCGGCGCTATAAAATCGGCAGCCGTTTTAGCCATTTCACTTCCATTCTGCATTGCAAAAGCAAGGCCGGCCTCGTAAAGCATGCTTGCGTCATTATCGTTATCACCGAAAACACAGACTTCTTCACGCTGTAGTCCGTAATGCCTGGCCAAGCAGTTAACCGCATTTCCCTTTGTCTGTCGTGGCGGGGCAATATCCAAATTATTCTCGACAGAAGAAACGGCCAGTAAGTTCGTATGATTTTTTACAAATTCACGACAAGCATTGATTAATACAGGATTTTCACTATGTAAATATATTTTACAAACACGATCGGCAACGCGCTCCAAATCACGTTTCATTTCGATTTCCGTAATCAGGCAGGGCTGTGAGCTATGACGCTCAGCCATGAGATTATAGTTGCGATAAACACTAATGCGCTCAGAACCTACCGGGTAAAAAACCTCGTCCGTGTCATATAACAAATACTCAATCTTATTCTCATGAACAAAATGAATCATTGCCATGACCATCTCAGGAGCCATCCGTTCAAGGTGTAAAATTTCTCTGCTCAGTCCGGTGCGAATCAGTGCACCGTTACAGCTAATAATGGGAGTGTCCAGCTCCAACTGTTCAAAATACAAACGTGCTTGATTATCCAAGCGGCCGGTTGCTATGGTAAAAAGGATTCCCCTCGCTTTAAGCTCCATGATAGCTTCATAATTATCACGACTGATTTCATTGTATTGGTTGAGCAAGGTCCCGTCTAAATCTGAAACAACAAGGCGGATTGGGCGATCACTTTTCCGAGTTGTTTTAAGTTCGTGCATATAGGAGCTTCCTCTCGTTTATTTCGTTTATTTTGTTGAATCAATTTCGCTGATTTCGATGATATACTTTTTTAAGGGCGTATAGCTAAGATTGTAGCTTTTTCCCGCTTCTATTTCGAGAGTGAAAGGAACATATCTGAAAATCTCACCCTCTTCAGTTTTAAGGTTGCCGGGCAAGGCTTGCCGACTTGAGACTTTAACTTGCTTAAAAGCATAAGCTTTACGCATAACAGAGAGACTGTCAAAAGCCAACGGTGCCGTCGATCGCAGGACATGAAGAATTAAAAGAAGTGCACAAATACTGGGATAAAAAATTTGAAGCGGTCTCCTGCATTGCTCTTTCGGAAAACGTGATAAAAGTCTAAGTAAGAGCAACAAAAGGACGAGAGTTATTCCAAAGGATAAAACGGCCCGAATGATAAAATAGGTCATACACCATCCTCCAATCGCGCCAAAAGTTCTTCTTCACTTAAAGTCGGGATACCCAAAGATATCGCCTTATCCGCTTTACTTCCCGCCTCTTCACCTAGCACTAAAAAATTTGTCTTTTTGCTGACTGAAGAGCTTACTTTAGCACCGGCTGAACGAAGCAGTTCTTCCGCCTCGGAACGGCTTAAGTTAGGCAAACGGCCGGTGACAACAAAAGTCAATCCTTCGAACGGCCTTGCTTTTATTGTTTTTTCACTTGCCTGCGGATTCAATCCCAAACTCTTTAAATCGGAAATCAGTTTTTGATTT
>CAYFRY010000090.1:2170-2515 GCA_964345665.1 uncultured Oscillospiraceae bacterium | reverse complement strand
AGAGTGCGCTATGACACTGCCAATATCTGATATTTTCCGTAGTTCTTCTTCATTAGCCTGCATGAGCTCTTCAATATTGTTATAGTTTTCGGCCAAAGATCTGGCTGCTGCCGGACCGATATGTAAGATACCTAAACCGGAAATAAGCTTTTCCAAAGACATTGTTTTTGATTTTTCTATGGCTGAAAGCAATTTGTCGACTGAAGTCTGTTGAAAGCCGGGGAGTTCAAGAAGCTCAGCTCTTCTTTCTTTCAAACGGTAAATATCAGCAATTGTTTCCAACCAACCCAAAGCATTAAACTGTGCCAAGGTTTTTTCGCCTAAGCCCTCAATATTCATATTGTC
>CAYFRY010000090.1:0-2160 GCA_964345665.1 uncultured Oscillospiraceae bacterium | reverse complement strand
CTACAATAGCTGGCCGCCTCACCCTCTACACGTTCAACCTCAGCTCCGCAAACAGGACAATTATCAGGCATACGGAAAGCTTGGCTCGACGAGCTTCTCTTCTTGAAATTTACGGAAACAACGGCCGGAATAACATCTCCTGACTTTTGAATATAGACATAATCCCCCACCCGAATATCTTTTTCTTTAATATAGTCCTCGTTGTGCAGAGTTGCTTTTGAAATAGTACTTCCTGAAACTAAAACGGGTTCTAAAACAGCAAGCGGTGTTAGTTTTCCTGTGCGTCCGACTTGAACTTCAATCTGCTTTACCAGTGTCTCTTTCACTTCGGGCGGATATTTATACGCAGCCGCCCAACGCGGCGTCTTCGTCGTTTCACCCAATAATTCACGGGCGGCCAAAGAATTAACTTTTACAACGGCTCCGTCAATATCGTAAGGCAAATAAGGACGACGCTGTTCTATCGCATTAATTGCAGCCATTACCGAATCAACATCAGACTCACAAGGATAGTGCTTAATCACCGGAAACTTTTCTTTTTCCAAAAAAGCCAAACTATCAAGATGTGATGAAAAACTTATCCCTTCTGAGGCCTGTACATTGAATACAAAAAAATCCAGTCCCCTTTGTGCTGTAACCTCAGGATCCAGCTGCCGAAGACTACCCGCCGCAGCATTTCTCGGATTGGCAAAAATCTTTTCTCCTAAAGCAAGTTGCTCGGCATTTAAGCTTTGAAAACTGGATTCAGGCAGATAGACTTCCGCTCTCAGCACGAGAGATTTCGATTTATCTTTCAGGTTTAAGGGCAAATTGGACAAAGTAAGCATATTAGGCGTTACATCTTCTCCTATATGCCCGTCTCCTCTCGTTGAGGCACGAAAAAACTGTCCCTCCCTATACTCTAAAGAAACAGAGAGTCCATCAATTTTTTCTTCTACACAGAACAACGGTTCATGCAACAAAGAAGGGTCTTCTAACATGGAAAGACTCTCTTTCATTCGTTGAACAAAGGAGGCCATCTCTTCCGGACTGAAATAATCCTGTAAGCTTTTCATGGGCACCGTATGCGCCACTTTTCTCATCTCACGCTTGACTTTTCCCCCTACATTTTGGGTCGGAGAGTCTTCTGTTTTCCACTCAGGATGTGTTGCCTCAAGTGCCTCAAACTCGCGCAACATTACATCGTACTCAAAGTCGGAAATCGTGGGATTATCCTCTTCATAGTAACGCTTATTATGCTCCATGATCGAAGCTTTTAATTCTTGATAACGCGATTCTTCCAGCTTGGACATGTCTCTCTCTAGCCTGCTTATTCTTCAATCTCGTACGGATCAAGTTCCTCTAAGACTTCTTTTAAAATAGCCAATTCTTCGCCCGTCAAACCGATGCCCTTGCTCATCTTGTCATGTTCAGGGGCCCAGTCGCGTAAATCCCATTTAGCTTTACCCTCATTCCAAGAAACAACGTTAAGCTCGCGGTTCCAACCTGACTTATTCGTGCTGAGTATAGCAATATGTTTCTTAATTTCAAATTTAAATTCTCTTGTAGCCATTTCTACACCTCGTTTTTGATACTTCACTTACCTTAAGCCAAAATTGGCAGAATTGTAAAGTCCCGACGTGCTCCGTTTTCTCTGACTGTGATAGAATTCAAACAGTATCACATTATTTTGTAAGTGTAATCGGACAGATGGAGGGGATAAAATGTTAAGAATCACCGGTGCGGAAGTTTATACGGAAGCCTTTAACTTTCAAAAATTGGATCTACTGATTGAGGGAGGAAAATTCAAAGCACTCCTACCCGGTTCTTTACCCGCACAAGCCGGTGAAGAGTGTTTAGACGCTAAAGGAAAAATCATTATCCCCGGCATGATTGACGTTCACATTCATGGTGCAATGGGTTGCGACACCATGGAGGCCAATAAGGCATCCTTGGAAACGATCAGCCTTTATTTAGCGAAACTTGGGGTCACGTCTTTCTTACCCACCACGATGACAACCCCTATCCATGAATTGGAAGCGGTTTTCAAATTAATGCCCGATTTACCGGGGGCTCGCATGCTCGGTTTCAACATGGAGGGGCCTTTTATTAATGTCGAAAAACGCGGAGCCCATCTTTTAGAAAACATCAGAAAGCCAAGTCTTGAAGAACTCAGAAAAT
>CAYFRY010000089.1:0-5878 GCA_964345665.1 uncultured Oscillospiraceae bacterium | reverse complement strand
GCCGGATTTTGACCCAAGGAATAGACAATGTAGGCGGTTTCCAAAGCCGGACACTCCAGAAGAATCCGTTCAAGCAGCTTATCCGCCATATCCTTATAATTGGGACTGATGTTCCGACTGTTTACAAGTTTAGCCTGTCTGCTGTTAATCAGGTAAAGCGGTTGCTTTAAGGATTGAAGCAGCATGGCTTCGCGTTGCACAGACATTTGAATAGGATAAACAATTAAACCATTCGGTTGACTCTCACTTTGACGTTTAATCCATTCGTTTTGCTCCGGTATGTCATAGGGAGTTAACGGAGCTAAATAATTGAGTTCACAGTTGTAATCAAAAGCGGCTTGATCCATCCCTTCACGCAGAGCGCTTTGTTGAATCAGGGCATGGTCCGGCAAAATAACGGCAATTTGGATAGGTTACTCTTTCTTGGGCGTAAAAAAGAAATCTCTTTGCCAAAAAACAAAAGCACTCATGATAAGCACAAAGAGAAAGAGGGTCATCCGATAGACCTTTACGTCCTGCGGATTATATTTTTTTCCCCATAGATTGCCGATCATCCAGGCCTCCCTTCTACTTTTAAATCATACTTTCGCCCATTAAGATTGGCAAATCGAGGTTAGAAAATCCCTAAAAAACGCTTAGTATACCAACGAAGCGGAGGAATTTGTGCTTTACTGAGTTCTTCCAAACGCCGATATTCTTCAAAGAGAAGAATCAGCTCTTCCTCACCCGGTTTTTGAGGGCCGTACATCGCTTGCTCCAAAATACGAGGAGTATCCTGCAAATACAAATCTTCCGGCCAGCTCAACAAATACTGTTTCACGCTTTGCCCGCTTTTTTGTTCTAAATCGTGGAGTGCCGCCAATTTTTTCATATCGGTCCAAACACGCTGTACCACTATACCACTGTCTCCTCCAGCCTCTGCCATTTGCCAATCCAATTGATGGCGACGAAGTAAATCTTTTTTTCGCCATTGATAGACTGCAAGCAGTGCAGATGCAATTAAAAGCACAAACAAATACGGCAAAAGGCTTGCGAAATTAAAAGGCTCCGGTGGCCTGTCTTCTTCATCTTCTGGCTTAGGTTCAGTAGGCAGCGTTGTCGTCGGACTTGTTTCCTCGGGCTCAGGCTTGCTTTCCGAACTTTCAGGCTCTTTTTCCTCTTCCGATGCACCCAAGCGTTGCTGATAATCGGCAGGGGTCGCATCCAGGGGCAGCCAACCTACACCGTCAATCCAAATCTCTGTCCAAGCATGGGCTTGCTTACCTGTCAAAATACGTGTGGATTCACCGGCTAAGCTGCCTGCAGGCAAAACGTAGCCCTCTACATAACGTGCCGGAACACCGGCTTGGCGACAGAGTACGGTCATCGCAGTGGCGAAGTAAGTGCAGTAGCCTTCCTTTTGTTCCAAGAAAAAATCAACAAATTCTCGACCTTCCGGGACAACGTCCACGTTCAGTTCATAACGAAACAGCTCGGAGCTGAGTCGGCTTTTGATTTCAATTGCCGTTGCCAGCGCATACTCCGGCCTTGAAAAGGCTTGCGTTTCTTCCAGGAAACGCAAATACAGATTTTCATCCACTGAGGCAGGCAGGCTTGTCCAAAACAGCCTTTCCTCTTCGCTCAAAACATGTCCTCCATTCGAAGCATGCCAAAGTTCAGCAATCAGATGGTCGTAATTTTCAAGACCAAGATTAAACGCTCTAGCCTCCACCTGATAACCCGATTCAGGAAGGCTCTGGCCCCAATAGACACTTCCGGAATAATTAAAATAAAAGCGTTCATCCAAGCCTTTTTCACTCATGGTGATATTAAGCGGTTGACCTGCCAGTAAGATGCTTTGTTGGGGTTGGAAAATAGGTTTAACCCTATAAGAAGTCGGCACAGCAAGCGAGGATCTCTCCGTTAAATTGAGATAAAATGCGCTGTCCTGGAGATATAAACCCTGCTCCGAGCCGAAAATCTCTGCCCGGTCCATTCCTTCCTTAGTCCAGCCCCGTCCGCTGTAGCTGCTATAAACCGCTCCTCTTAGATACAGGGCTTCGGCTCCGGCTGTGACCTCCGCATACGGCTCCTCGCTCAAAAGGATAGGCCCTCCCAAGGTATCGGCGGCAGGATAGCCTGCCGAATCCAAATTAAACTCGTGGTAGTCTGATTGCTTTTCCTTTTTATTCCAAGACTCTTCGGCTTCCTTTAACATTCGGCTGAGTTCCTCGTTGTATAAAACCTGCGGTGCCAAAACATGATTCAAAATGGCAGCGGCAATCACCGCAAGCACTATGCGCAAGAGAGGTAAGCGCAAATGTTTAACCGATAAATCGCCGGCCTGTCCCAAAATAAAAAGAACACAAAAGAGCCCAAGAATTGTTGGGATGAGAATCTTCGGTATTTCCTGAAACTCCGCCTGAGCCGCAGCCAAGAGCAGAATCATCATCATGACCGTACTTTGTCTGAAAAGTCGGACTACGAAAAACGAAAGAACGGAAAAGAGAAGGACAAGCAGAAAGAAAACCTGTGCCTGCGTACCTTCTGAATAAGCCGCATGTCCCTCCCACATCCAAGCTTCATTGACTTCCAAAAGAGCGGTGTCGGCGAATTGCTGTAAATAAGCTTGTAGACGCACTTGGACCGTATCGCTGAAAAGAAGCGACAGCGTTAATGCTAAGAGAGCAATAAAAAAGGCCGGCACACTGATTTTCGGGATACGTGTTAAGCCTTCCATCAACAGAAGAACGACTGCAGAAACCACTATGCCGAGCCATAGAGGAAAAGGATCCAGATAGAAAACATAAGCGAGTAAAATCGTTACGGAAAGCGCAAAAACCCAAGTCAAAAAAAGCAAGACCAAAGGACGCAGGCGTATATTCAGTTCGTTTTTCGGGGAGACTTTTTGCCATTGTAATTTCATTACTTTGTCTCCTCCTCTCTCCGATAAGGATAGAAAGCGGCCTGAACGTCTGCCGCACGAAGGCGGTTTAAAATATCCTCCAATTCCGTACTGATATCCTCCTGCCGCATGACCACCAGTAAAAATAAATCGCTGACCTGATCACGGAACAATAAAATACGTTCTGCCAAAGCTTGATCCAGAGCGTTGACCAAAAGGATATGCGCTTGGTGAGCCGCTTCTTCATTCGCTCTCAAGAGTTGCTCTGCCATACTCGGTGCCTCTCGAGTGGGACTTAGTGCCAAGGCCTTTAAAAACTGAGGATACAAGCTAAGCTCATTGGATTTAAGCGCATAGTCCGTATCGGCATAGATTTTCAATTCAAGCTTTCTGCGTTCAAGCAGCACGGCTTCAACCAGTGCCGCGGCAGCATCTAAGGCAAAATCACGTAAATCCAGACGCTCTTCAATCTCCCGCTCCGATGCCTGCTCGTATCCGTTCAAACTTTGAACATCACAAAGCAAGGTCCAAAACAACTCATCAGCGGCCTGGTATTGTTTAACCATCCACTCACCTACACGTGCGCTCAGCTTCCAGTGAATTTTCTTAAGCGGATCGCCCGGCTGCATTTGCCTGAGATCTTCTGCTTCCTCGCTTTCATCAAAAGGACGCTTAGAGAGAATATCTCCGGACTGCAAAAAACGAAGAGAGACTTCGCTCAGGTCGGGGCCGGCACCGGCTATCGGGCAAACAACGACCGGCTTAAAGGCCTTAGACACTTTTTTAGCAGGCCAGTACATATAGAAGAAGCCGAAGAGGTCAGCTATCGCGACACGCACACGCTCCGCATCCAAATAACCGCAATGCTTGGCAGGTAAGCTTAGGAGAGCAAGCTGTTCACTTTTAGCCGGAACTTGGCCATAGAGCCAAATGCGTCTGCCTTTACTTTTGCCCTCTGCATTCGTCTCACTGTTAAGGCGGACAGGCACCGAGCTGAATTTCGATTTATTGATTATTTTCAACTGCCAACGAGCCTGGTCACCACGTGCGACCAAGCTTCTCGCGGGCGCTACCTTTAAGTCGATCAAGTAATAGTTCAAAAAAAGTTGTATGAAGGAAAAGAGAAGAGCCGCCAGGCTGAGCAAGAGAAAGAGCCTGATTATGGCGAGACGGAAATAAGCGTAGGCCGCATAAAGCAAAAAAATCAGCACAAGCCAATATGCGAAACGCAGCGTGACTCTCATGCTTCTGGAACCTTTACATTTTGAACGATATCGGCCAAACAAGCTTCTAAGGTTATTTGACGAAGCTTGCTTTCCGGCTTGAGCAGAAGGCGATGTACCATGACGGCGTTAATCAGATATTGTACATCGTCGGGTGTCACAAAATCGCGTCCGTCCAATAAAGCTCTCGCACGTGAAGCCTCCATCAGCATCTTCGAGGCTCTCGGACTGACACCTAAAAGCAAATCAGGATGCTCACGTGTCGCACTGGCCAAAAGCGCCAGGTAACGCTTGACCGCATCGCTGACATAGACTTTTTTACTTTGTAATTGTAACCAAAGCAAGTTCTCTGCACTTGCTACCGCCTTCAGCCCTTGGATAGGATCCTCCGTTTCATAGCGACTTAGAATTTCTATTTCCTCGCTGATACTGGGATAACCCATGGTGATTTTCAGCATAAATCGGTCAAGCTGAGCCTCAGGTAAGGGATACGTCCCCACTTGCTCAACCGGATTCTGAGTGGCTAAACACATAAAAGGTTTGGGAACCGGATAGGTTACACCGTCAACAGTAACCTGATTTTCCTGCATTACTTCCAAAAGAGCGGATTGCGTCTTAGGCGAGGTACGATTAATCTCATCCGCCAAAAAAATTTGGCTCATGACCGCACCCGCTTGAAATTCAAACTCAGCTGTTTTTGGGTTATAGAGGTTAAAGCCCGTCACGTCGGAAGGCATGATATCCGGTGTAAACTGGATACGTTTAAAACTCAAGGCTAAAGACTTCGCCAAAGCGGAAACCAGCGTTGTTTTACCGATTCCGGGAACATCCTCCAAAAGCACATGTCCCCCCGCAGTAAGGGCAATCATGAGGAGGCGAATCACCTCATCTTTTCCGATGATAACCTGCTGGATATTATTTTCAATCAGCTTGACCAGCTTCTGTGCAACTTCAATGGATTTATTCATGCTACAATGCGTCCTTTCCGCAGCGTTTTTATCTTTCATCTAAGGTGTTCATTTTGAGGTTTGTTTTACAAGTCATGGGCAAATGTATTCTTACGGTTGTCCCCTCATCGGGAACCGAAAAAATCCGTAATCCATAGACATCACCAAAGTATAACTTAATTCTCTCATTTACGTTAGCCACACCGATGCCCGAACCGGCAGAATGCGGAGAAGTTTTATTGATGAGCGGCTTAGTAAGCAGGGCTTCAGCCTGCTCTTGCGTCATACCCAGTCCGTTATCCGTCACATCTATATAAACTTGGAAATCCTTGGAATAAGCTGAAATAGTAATTTCCGCTTCTTCATCCAAGGTCGCCGTACCGTGCAAAATGGCATTCTCCACAAGAGGCTGAACAATCAATTTAATCGTAGCACAGTCCTTCACGTCATCCGCACAATGAATTTCATACTCGAACTGATTTCGATAGCGTACTTTTTGAATCGCGAGATAGCTGCGCACTTGGTCCAGTTCATTCTGTAGGCTGATAATGCTTTCTCCTTTTGCCAAACTCAACCTGAAAAACTTAGCCAAAGAAGTAACCATTTCAACAGCACCGGAATAACGCTCATTTTCTACCATCCAAATGATAGAGTCCAGGGTGTTATATAAAAAGTGCGGATGAATCTGTGCCTGTAAGGCCTCAAGTTCGCTTCGCCTCTTGGACTCCTGCTCCGCAAGAATATGGCTGCGCAGTTGCTCTTGCTGCAAGACCAAGGCCTCGATGGCAGAGCTCAAGTGTTGAATCTCGGGGTTGGCATTAAAG
>CAYFRY010000088.1:0-5912 GCA_964345665.1 uncultured Oscillospiraceae bacterium | reverse complement strand
ATAAACTTAGCATTAAGCTGAAGCAGGTGACCCGAAAGATTAGGCGACGAGGCTGAGGCTAAATTAAAATAGGCATGGTTGGTGGGGCTGAAGAGGCAACTTTCCTTCACGTCCAGTTCATAATACAGCTCCAAGCTGTTTTCATCCGTTAAACGGTAGCGGACCGAACAAAGAAATGAGCCGGGAAAACCGTCTTCTTCCGTCTCATAAGCGCAACTGAAAACGACTTCGTCTTCTCTCAAATCATGCGCCCAAATCCTATGGTGAAAACCGTTGGGGCCACTGTGCAGGCAGCTTGTACCTTCATTTTGGGGGAGTTGGTAGTGTTTTCCGTTAATCGTTACTTTGGCGTTTTCAATACGATTGGCAAAAGGTCCGCAGATTGCCCCATAGTAATTATCAGGCTCCAAATATTGCTTCGGATCTGAAAATCCCTGTAAAATGTCATCCACCTTGCCTCTGCGGTCCGGGACATAAAGGGCGTGTAATCTCGCGCCTACGTTAATGAGTTCAACGGCCATGGCATTTTTATTTTCCAAGCGGAACCTCCATAACTCTTGACCGTTGTTGCTTAAACCTAAATATTGTTTTGTTATTTTCATTCTCATCTATCCATTCTTTGTGTTTCTATCATATTAGCGGTCCCTCTAAGAAATGACAAGCTATGACCAGTCAAGTTACACAAAATAAAGCCTCAGGTTTTACCGAAAAATGTGAACTTGCTTTAAAAAATAGATTGGAATGGTTATAATGAAAATTATTAGAATCTCAATCGAATGAGAAGGAGTAGCCCCATGAATGAAGTCTATCTTTTCAATACCGGTGACAACTACCAGTCCTATAAATATTTCGGCTCTTTCCCTGAAACACGAGAAGGTGTAGAAGGATGGCGTTTCGTGCTTTGGGCGCCTCATGCCATTGCGGTTAATTTGTGCGGCGAATTTAATGACTGGGCTACAGAGGGTATGCCACTGACGAAAGATGAACAAACCGGTGTTTGGTACGGCTTTTTCCCGGGTTTGAAGAAGTGGCAACGCTATAAATATGCTATCAAGGGACGTGACCGTTCAGTTGTTCTGAAGTCGGATCCTTTTGCCAGACATGAAGAGACCAGACCCGGAACGGCCTCCATTTTATACGATGAGGAGCCTCATGAGTGGGGCGATGCAGAGTGGATGGCCTCACGTAAACCGGCTACTGAAGCTACCCCGCTTAATATTTACGAAATGCATGTAGGGTCCTGGCGTCGTTATGAGGACGGACACACGCTCAATTACGTCGAGCTGGCTGATCAATTGGTTCCTTATCTGAAAAAGATGGGCTACAATGCGGTCGAATTTATGCCACTCTCCGAATACCCATTTGATGATTCCTGGGGCTATCAGGTGACCGGTTATTTCAGTGTGACTTCGCGCTACGGAACACCTGAACAATTCAAATGTTTGGTTGACCGCCTTCATCAAGCAGGCATTCGTGTCATTATGGACTGGGTTCCCGCTCATTTTCCTCGCGATCAATTCGGCTTGGCCAGATTTGACGGTGAGCCGCTCTACGAGTATGCGGATACCCGACTGGGTGAGCATGCGGAATGGGGGACACTCGTATTTGACTACAGTAAAAAGGAAGTCATTTCCTTTTTGATTTCCAGCGCTATGTTCTGGGTTGAAGAGTGCCATGTGGACGGTCTGCGTGTTGATGCGGTAAGTTCCATGCTCTATTTGGATTACGGACGAACGGATTTCGTACGCAATAAGGATGGCGGAAACATTAATTTGGAGGCCGTTGCTTTCTTACAAAAAACGAATCAAATTATGTCGGATAGGTATCCTTCCGTCATGATGATGGCAGAAGAATCGACGGCTTTTCCATATGTTACACAGCCTGTGAACAAGGGCGGTTTAGGTTTTTCACATAAGTGGAACATGGGTTGGATGCATGACACGCTTAAGTATATGAGTTTGGATTATCTTTATCGTAAGGATCATCACAATCAAATCACTTTTTCGCTTACCTATGCTTTCAGCGAGCGCTATGTTTTGGCTTTTTCACACGATGAAGTCGTCCATGGAAAAGCCTCACTTCTTGGGAAAATGCCGGGTGATCAGTGGAGACAGTTTGCTTGTTTGAGACTTATGTTGATGTATCAAATCGCTCATCCGGGTGCGAAGCTAAACTTTATGGGCTATGAGATCGGTCAGTTTGTTGAGTGGCGCTTTAAGGAGGAGTTGGAGTGGTTCCTCTTGGAGTTTGAGGCCCATGCCAAGCATCACGCATTTGTGGCCGAGATGAACCATCTTTATCTGCAACTTCCGGCTTTCTGGGAGCAAGACGATAGCTGGAACGGATTTTCTTGGAATAAAGTAGATGACTATATGAACTCGGTTCTCGCTTTTTCCCGTTTTGATAAAGGCGGGGCACGTATCCTCTGTATCTACAATATGACACCGGCCACGCTTCCGGTTTATAAACTTCCTGTTCCCGGCTTCGGTTCTTATAAAGTTTTATTAAACAGCGACGACAAACGTTTCGGCGGCAGTGGCTATTTGGGAGAAGATACGACAGGTATGCTCGTTACTACGATGATTCCTGACCAAAAAACGGCGGATAAAATGATGGAAAAACGCCGGGCGGGTTTGAGATTGAAGGAGAAACAGTTGGATGCCGCTCGTCGCGATATTATTGAAAGACTGGAAAATTATTACACCGAAATTCGCAGCCTTTACGAAATCAGCGCCATTGATCTGGGTGATAAACAGCCCGAATCGCTTAGTTCCGCTGCGCTTGAAAAGTCCGTACAAGGAGCGAAGCTTAATATTCCGGAGCTTATACCTGAACTTGAAATCTCTTTACCTCCTTTATCCGCGATATTCTTACAATGGGTAGGGGATGAGTCTGAAGATTAATACGAGCGTATTAAGTAGATGATTTGGAGGAAAAAACATGTCAGATTGTTTGTTTGCGAAATTCAACAGCGAAGATGCCTATCAATTGGGTACGCGCATGTATAAGGCCTGCCAAGAACAAAAGCTAGTTCTCGGTTTAGAAGTTTATTTGAACGGTCGTACGGTTTTTCAATTTTTGCCGACAGGCTTAGGTTCCGATAAGGCGGATTGGATTGCAAGAAAGAGAAATTCCGTCCTTTACTTCGGTATGTCTACCTTGGCTTTATTCGATAAATGTAAGCAAGATGAAAGTGTTCTGGTCAGTAAATATGCGAGAAAACTTGCGGACTACACCTTAACTCCCGGTTCGATTCCTATTCGTCTGAAAGACGGAAGCCTTGTCGGTGCAGTGACGGTGACAGGGCTAGCGCCTCAGGAAGATCATGACTTTGTTTCTGAACAATTGGCGGCCTATTATCAGTATTTGGAGCAATCATTGTGAGTAAACCCAAACTTTTTTCGTCCTGCGCTTGTTCATTAAGCACGGAGGATAATACACCGGAGCTGCGTTTTTTAAGTTTTTCTATTTTGATGGTCGTTGCGAGGGCTTTATTTCTCCTCATGCCGATTGTATATGCAGTCGCTTTTCAAGGGCAGGATTTGTATGAGCTCTTAAATAATAGTCTTTTCTACCATCTTTATTACTACTTGGCTTTTTTTGACTTGCTTTGTTTTGTTGAATTATTTTATGTCAGAAAACAAATCCAAACGGATGCTGAGGTCAAGACGAGCTGGGGCTTTTTAGTGACGCTTCTATTGGCCCAGGCCATGACGCTCAATGCCATGTCTGTCGGTACCATGTTCCTTTTTTTGATGAGGAACAGAGGAAAGATCCAATTGAGAGAAAAGCTTTCGGGTATAAACAAGAATGGACGCCTTTGGGTGATTCTTAACGCACTGATTTTACTTGCGACCCTTGCGCTCTTTTATTACATGCTTTTTATCTATATGACGAACAGGACATGAAAACAAAACATAGACAAAGACGAATTATTGAGCTTTTACTCGATCAAGACGGCTATATTACCATTGCAACGATAGCCGAGGCTCTGAATTTATCCAGCCGTACTATACGAAATGACTTGAGTAAACTGGATGAAGTTTTAAAAGGTTTCGGAATTCGTTTAAACAGTAAGGCGGGAAGTGGCGTGACGCTTGAAGCACCTGCTTCCGCTAAACTCTCTGTGCGCTTGCTTTTACATCAACAGGAAGGCAGTACGGATGAGAGAATCGGCCTTAGCCCTAAACAGAGACAGCAATATATTTTAAGAAGACTCCTGACTTCTCAGGAATCTCTTAAAGTGAGTAGTTTTGAAGACGAGCTTTTTATCAGCCGAGCGACCGCCTTCAATGATTTTAATAGGGTGGAGGAAAGCTTATCACGCTACAAGCTTAAAATTCTACGTCACAAGAATTCCGGTCTGGAAATTATAGGTAGGGAACGGCATATACGCACCTGCCTTTTGGACTTATTGCTAGCCGATGAAGATGCAGTGGACCTGATTTCTCTGATTAACGGAGAAAATGTCAGCAAGAAAACATTGCTTAACGGTTTGTTTTTAGATACACGATTTTTATATGATTATTTTACACAAATACGTCTGAAAAAACTGCATGAACGTTTCTCGCTTTCTGTTAGCGGATTGCTGACGATTTTTCTTCGTATGGTCATTTCGGCTGTTCGTTATAAAGCCGGACACGAGGTTGTGATTTCGGATGAGCTGCTCTTGGAACTCAAAGAGTCACATCCTAACGAGTATGTGGAACGCATTGTTCAGCCTTTAGAGCGCTATTATCACATTCAATTTCCTGAGGTTGAAAAGCGCTATTTGCAAGTCTTCTTTTTGGCCGCGGACGGGAGTTACTTTGTCAGCTATGACGAGCGAGACTACGCAAAAAACTTGGTACGAGGTTTTTTAGAAGATTGGGGAGAGGCTTTGTCCTTAGATTTAAGGCAGGATAAAAGATTGGAGGCTGAACTGTACGAGAGTATCCTACCTATATTGACACGCTTTGTTTTCGGTATTCGAAGTGAGATGCCTTTTGCCAATGAAGTGCGCGAGCGATACGGTAAATACTTTCCTATGGTTGCCTCCAGTCTAAAACCCTTGGAAGAACGTTATGGCTTCTTCAGTTCGGATGAAGAACTCAGTGCTTTGGTTTTGAGCCTTGTATCCGCTATAAAAAGGCAGAAGTCCTGTCTTAATATTTTACTTTTCGGACAAGTTGAAAGAACGCTGATGAACTTTTGGCTAGAAGATTTAAGGCAAAATTATGCCGGCATAGAGGTAGAGCTTGAGAGCAATTATTACAATTTACAAAAACGAGATTTAAAGGGCTTTGACCTGATTATAAGTAGCGTCCCGCTTGATCTTTCTTTTTCGCTCCCGGTCTTAGTCATCCACCCCTTAATGAAGGCCAAGGATTTCGCAAGATTACAGGAACGCTTCAGTCATATACGCGACCTCAAGCTCAACTAACGTGGTTTGGGCGAAAGTCTAAAAATTGCTACAATGAAGTGCCTCTAAGCTGAGAGTAATAGTCTTGCAAGGCGGCGAGTGAATTTCTATACTTTAATTGTTCATAAATCTTGCTAAAGCATTCTAATACGAATCAGGAGGAAAACGTATGAAACATATCAAAATTGCTGCAGGTCTCGCTCATGTCGACTATGGCCATATTGCAGATATTGTAAAGGAAGCCAGTGATGCCGGCGCGGATTACATTCATTCCGATGCGGCCGACATGCATGACTTAAGAAATATGAAGCTGATGGGGGGCCATCAGGTTATTGCGGGTATGCGTCCTTATACGGACTTACCGATTGAGTGCCACATTTATACCGTAGATATGGACGTCATGTTCATTGACCAAATTACGGCTGCAGGTGCCAATATGCTGGTCCTTCCTGCGGAACACTTTATCGGCGCTCAGTTGGCTTACATCATCAACTGGTGTCGTGAACGTAAG
>CAYFRY010000087.1:4741-5998 GCA_964345665.1 uncultured Oscillospiraceae bacterium | reverse complement strand
AAATTGAGTACCGTCTTGACAAGACAAACATCATTCACTGCCCTATCGGTAAGGTTTCTTTCGGCGCTGAAAAGCTTTACGAGAACTATCGTGTCTTGATGGATGCCATTATCAAGGCCAAACCGGCTGCGACTAAAGGTCAGTATGTTAAGTCTGCAACCGTAAGCTCTACCATGGGGCCCGGTGTTCGTCTGAATACGGCTAAAATTTAACTTTATTTATAACAAAAATAGAAAGCTGTCTTTTTAGTACAAATGTACAGAAAAGGCAGCTTTTTTAATATCGCTACGATCAGGCCTCCCGTTATCGAACTATCCGAATTAATGTGTTGTTAAGCCAGGTTTCATTACATGGTCTAAAAATTGATTAATATTGCATTTTAAAATAAACTGTCGTAGGTGACTCAAATCTGTTGAGAATTGCACTACAATCTAATACGACTGCGAATGTAGACCTTTTGCCGATCTTAGAAGATGCGGATATTCCTGTTGTTTATTTTAAAGTCAGCCGGTTTGAAGAATACTTGGATATGTTAAAGGTTTGTACGGACTAACGGGTAATCGCGACTTATATCACAAGAATGGGGAGGCAGTTGCAGAGGCTGTAGAGGCGGCCAAAAACAAAGCCATAGAGAGAGGGGAAGGACTTGAAGCGCCCCTTCAAGTTCTCTATCTGCGTGCCTCAAGTAACAGTGTGAAGGTAAAGAATAGTGAAAACAGTGTCTTGGGTGAAATGCTCAAAGATTTAGCTTGTGTAAATATTGCAGACAGTGATCTGACCTTATTGGAAAACTTATCCATGGAAAGTGTTCTGAAAGCGAATCCTGATAAAATCTTTATAGTTATGCAAGGTTCGGACAGTGATAAAATCAATGAGACTTTAGAGAAAACGGTGCTTTCAAATCCTGTTTGGCAAGAACTTACAGCAGTGAAAAACGGTGAAGTCCACTACATGGATCAAAGTCTATATAATTTGAAGCCCAACGCACGTTGGGGAGAGGCCTACCTTGCTTTATCGGACCTGCTTTATGGCGAATAAAAGCATTATTCAAAAAGGAAAGCTATTCTACTTAGTTTTGCTTACGTTGCTTGCGACCTCGTTAAGCTTATCCCTAGGAGCTGTTGCAATCAGTCCGATTGAGGTTTTTAATTCTTTATTTAAAATCGCAGAAGGTGAGCACAGTCAAATCATCCATTTAGTCCGCTTACCAAGAACCTTGGCTTCTTTGTCGGCCGGAGCCGCATTGGCTACTGCAGG
>CAYFRY010000087.1:1424-4731 GCA_964345665.1 uncultured Oscillospiraceae bacterium | reverse complement strand
AAGTTAATCAGCCATAATCGTTGTACCATTGCTTTTAGCCAACCCTTTGGCCTCTCCCAGCATTGTCGGTGTTAATTCCGGCGCAGGTTTCGGAGTTGCCCTGGCCTCTTCTTTATTTTCTCTTGGTTTCATAAGCCTTCCTGTTTTTGCTTTTGTAGGTGCTTTCGTTGCGGTATTACTTGTTTTGTTTATCAGTGAAAAAGTGGGCGCTTCACGATTCAGCATGATTCTTACAGGAGTTGCCATCTCAGCCATTTTCAGCGCTTTTGTTGATGCTTTACTTACTTTCTTTCCGGATACGTTGGTTGCTTATTCCGATTTTCGTATAGGTGCCTTATCCAATTTAGCTATGGGAAAAGTCTTACCGGCGTCCATTCTGATTGTAATTGCACTTGCTGTATTGATTGTTTTTGCACCGGATTTAGATATCCTTGCTCTAGGAAATGATATGGCCCAAAGTTTAGGATTAAATGTTCGACGCATGCGTATTCTGTTTTTAGCGCTAGCTGCAGCTCTAGCCGGTGCAGCAGTGAGTTGTTCGGGACTGTTAGGTTTTATAGGTCTGATTATTCCTCATATCATGCGCCGTTTTTTCGGTTATGAAAGCCGAAGGCTCATACTTGCTTCCGCTCTGGGTGGCGCAAGCTTTTTAAGCTTATGCGATGTTTTGGCTCGGACTTTATTTGCACCGTTTGAGTTGCCTGTCGGGATTGTTTTAGCTTTATTGGGCGGCCCATTCTTTATTTTCCTTCTTTTCAGAAGACGAGGTGGACGCCATGATTGAAATTAAAAATCTAAGCGTAGGTTATCGCCGGGAGCCCATTTTGAAGAACCTCAACTTTTCGCTCCCCAAGGCTCAAATCACTGCAATAATCGGTCCGAATGCTTGTGGAAAAAGCACCTTTTTAAAAAGTCTCCAGGGTTTATTGCCCCTGTTATCCGGTGAAATTCTTTACGATGGACGTTCACTGAAAACGATGAGTAATAAGGAAACTGCCCGCATTATGGCTTACCTGTCACAAACACGCCCGGATGCGCACATTTCTGTTCGACGCATGGTTTTACATGGACGTTTTCCACATATTGCTTTTCCCAGAAGATATAAGCAGGAGGATTTAGATATTGCCGAACAGGCGATGATTCGTGCAGATGTATTAAAGATCGCCGATCAACCGATGTCAGAGTTAAGTGGAGGACAAAGACAAAGAGTTTACTTTGCAATGGCTTTAGCTCAAGACACCCCGGTGATTCTGATGGATGAACCCGGCACTTGGCTGGATATTCGATATCAGATGGAACTCTTGGAGAGATTACGTCACTTAGCCGATGAGGGGAAGACCATAGTTCTCGTCAGCCCTGATCTTTGCCAGACTTTGTCCATAGCAGATCAAGTCATTCTACTTGATAAGGGTACGGCACGTTTTGTCGGAAGCAGTGAGGCATTATTTGAATCCAGTTTAATTGATGAGATTTTTTCTGTCAGCCTACGCACCGCCGTTTTTGACGGATTTAAATATTATTTTTTGAAGTGAGGAATGAGAGAGTGGAACCATGGCGTATTTTCCTTTATTTATTGAGCTGGAAGGCGCTTCTTGTTTGATTGTAGGCGGTGGTCAAGTTGCTCTTCGAAAGGCGGAAAAACTTCTACCGTACGGAGCTTGCATCACAGTAATCGCAGAGCATTTTATAGATGCTTTTGAGTGTTTTTCACAGGTACAGACTCACCAGCGCAGTTATGAAGAAAGCGATTTGGAAGGCCGTTCTTTAGTTATTGCCGCAACAGATGATAATGAGCTTAACGATAGGATCGCAAAAACCTGTCATAGTTTAAAGATTCCGGTCAATGTGGTTGATGATAAAGAGAAGTGTGGTTTTCTTTTTCCGGCGCTTGTGAAGCGAGGCCCTTTAAGCATAGGCATCTCAAGTGCCGGAAGCAGTCCAAGTGCAGCACGATATGACAAAGGATTGGTGGAGGCCGTCTTACCGCCCGTCACCGAGGAAGAGAGTTTCAATCAAGTCATGATGAGTTTAGCTTCACAAAGAGACTTGATAAAAGAGCGTATTTCCGATGAAAATACACGTGCAAAATGTTTTGAAAAGTCTTTTCAGAAGGCTTTGTCGCTTAAAAGACCTCTCAATTCATCAGAGCTCGAGCTCATCATTTCCGAAGAGGGGGAGAAACAAAAGAAAGAAGGGCGTGTTACTTTATTAGGAGCTGGCTGCGGAACGCTTGATTGGTTGACCGTACAGGGGGTCCGTGTGCTCTTAACTTGCGATGCCATCGTTTATGATGCTCTGATTGATATCAATATTTTAAATATTAATCCGAATGTAAAACGCTATCCTGTGGGTAAAAGATGTGGCCGGCATGCCAAAACACAGTCTGAAATCAATTCTTTATTAATAGATTTGGCCAAACAGGGTTTGAAGGTTTTGCGCCTAAAAGGTGGCGACCCATTTGTCTTCGGGCGCGGTGGGGAAGAAGTGCTTGCTCTTAAGGAATCGGGAATCGCTTGTGAGTATATCCCCGGTATCAGTTCAGCTATTGCTATTCCCGGTGAAGCAGGAATTCCTCTAACACATCGCAAAATGAGTCGAGCTTTTCATGTCATGACGGCACATACAGCAGATGAAATGGAAGCTTTAGTAGAAGAAGCGAAGACCCTGGTCGAACTTAAAGGGACGTTGGTCTTTCTTATGGGTCTATTACGTTTGGAAAAAATTGTTACGGCCTTATTAGCTGCCGGAAAGTCGCCTTCAACCGCAGTAGCTGTGATTTCAGGTGGTAACAGTGAGCATCCGAATTGTGTGCGTTCAGACTTGGCCAATATAGTGAGTTGCGTACGTGATGCCTCTGTTAAAGCTCCTGCTGTTATTGTAATCGGGGAGGTAGCATCACTTCATTTACTATGAATAATCCATGATTTAAAAATAATGAATAGGTGAAATATTGGTCTACAATTGCTGTAATATTGAAACAATCAACCTATTGACAAAGTGATGTTTTGCCATTAATATCTATCAAGTGACCAAAGACAGCAGGTGCAATGTGCATAATGGCTTTCCTTCCTGCCGAGGTGATGTTTAAATATTGCGTATTTACGTTGTTTACATTCCTCGCGTCTTCGGACATGAGGAATTTTTTATAGGAGGTAATGTAATGCCCAGTGCAAAAGTCTTAGAAAACAAAAAGAAAATTGTCAGTGGCTTGGCAGAAGAGCTCAAGAGCGCCAAAACTTTAGTTGTTGCGGACGCACGTGGTTTGACGGTTGCGGAAGATACAGAAATGCGTAGTGCTTTGAGAAAA